>JAKLFN010000203.1 GCA_022711195.1 Bacteroidota bacterium | reverse complement strand
GTAAAAAAATTATTTTCAAATCCATTGCAATGTTATTAAAATTAGATGAATATGACGAACGATTGGAAGTATTTTTGTAATAAGTATTTGCGTTCACAGGCTGTTAAGCTTTGCACCATGTTCAATGAAAAAAGGATTACATTTGTTCAAATAATAATGTGTAAGATGAGAAAAGCAATCCCTTTAAATGTAACCAGCAGGATCGTTCTTATTGGAATAATACTGATCATCAGTGCCTTTAATAAGACAAATGCCCAGGAGTATGCTATCGGAGCCGACCTCTCCTTCCTTAAAAGTGCTGAGGACCGTGGATTTTCATTCAGGGAGAATGACTCAACGAAGGCAGGGCTTCATATCTTTAAGGACCACGGGTATAACTGGATCAGACTGCGTCTGTTTCATACTCCGACACAGCTTCCCAACAACCTCGAGTACACAATAGCAACCGCGAAAAAAGCAAGAGAGATGGGATATAAGTTCCTTCTCGACTTTCACTATTCTGATACCTGGGCCGATCCCGGGAAGCAATACATTCCTAAAGCATGGGAGAAATATTCGCACAAAGAGCTTGTTAATGCTGTATATGAATATACAAAGGCTACAATGAAATCGTTGTGGGATGCACATGTTCTTCCCGATATGGTACAGATTGGGAATGAGGTTATTAACGGTATGCTCTGGCCCGACGGAAAACTGCCGGAGAACTGGGATAATTTCGCTGATCTTATCAATGCAGGTATTAACGGTGTGTTTGAAGGATGCGATCCCCTTTATACACCTGACATAATGATCCATATTGACCAGGGAGGCAGTATCGTTAATACAAAATATTTTTTCGACAAGCTTCTGTCGTACGGAATTAAATTCGATTATATAGGCCAGTCATATTATCCCTGGTGGCATGGAACACTGCTCAATCTGCGTGATAACATGATCTTCATGGCAAAAACATATAAAAAACCAATCATACTGGTTGAAGTTGCTTACTGCTCCTCACCCACTGAATACAGGAAGAAGCCAGCACCATTTCCGGAAACACCCGAAGGTCAGAGAGAATTCCTCGACGCCGTCAATGATGTTGTGCTGAATACCCCCGACAACCTCGGAGCAGGAATTTTCTGGTGGGAACCTGCAACCATGGGCGGACGATCAACGCGTGATTTCTTCGACGAGAAAGGGAATGTTCTGCCTGTGATAACAGTATTCGACAAATGGACCCGGAAATGATTGTGGCAGGCTCTATGGCACTCTGGTTGTTTTAATTTCCATCGGTTTCATCAACCTGTAAACAGGGAATATGTTATATCCCTGTCCCCACTGGGGTACAAGATATCTGTCGAAATAATTCCAGGTCATCATGCCATCATTAGATTGCGGCTCAACCAGGTAAGCTGCAAGATTGGCAAGAGGCTGGGCACTCCTTACGACAATCGTCCCTGCAGGAAAATCTATGGTCGATGACACCATCCTCCCCTTAATAGTATTTGTATAATGCCCCTGGTTAAGTCTCGTGGAGCCCTTAACCTCTGAAATTACAAACATCTCTGTCTCTGCTTTTAGATCAACAGAAAGCTTTTCCACAACAATTCCATGTTTTCGCAATAAACCGGAAACATCAGGGTCGCTTGTTGTAATAAGATACGCAAAAGGAAACCTGACACTTTTTACAGGATAGTAATCGATATAATAAGGCACAGTAACATCTTTCCTTCTATCGGTTTTGCGGAAGGGCGGATAGACATCCGGTTCATTTGTTCGTTCAGCTTCATATGTTTTTATTGTCACCTTTTCTTCTATAGGTCTAACGTTGTATTCAATGGCAAAGGAGTCTGCGGGTGAAGGACTCTCTCCCCTGCTGACTGTACGCCTGTCGGCCTCCTTTAGTAAGGAAATTATCTCATCCTTGTTTACTGAAGCATATTCGGCAAGCGACCTTATAAGGTAATAACAGCCCCATACTCTCGATTTGTAATCGGCATAGACATAATTTTCATTCAATATGGCCAGCCTGTTTCGCAATCCGAAATAATTGACCAGGTACCTTGGTTCAGCGGCATCATAAAACCATCCGCTCTCAGGGTTCATCATATTATTAAACTCACCATAAAAACAGTTTTCAACACTGTATTTATTATACAAAGCTGAGGATATATGCGGGCACATCTTTTTGCGCATATAGGTTATCAGCGAATTATCTCCGGCAGGATTTACCATCCAGGTAAATGTCACGGGCTCAATATGAAATGATCCGTTCGTGGTGTGCAGGTCCATGAATATATCCGGATCCCACCTGTTGAATACATTTGTGATCAATCCTGATACTTCAGGCGATTCTGCTTTCATGCCGTCGCGGTTCAGATCGAGCATCTGCCCGTTATGCCTGACTCCCACCCCGTTTACAGGTCCGTTCTGATGTACACGGTTCTGCGGGGAGATCCTTTCATTGCCATCGGGATTAAAATTAGGGCAGATAAGAATAATGGTATTTTTCAGCAATTCAGGATCTTTCTCAGATAAGATATCCCGGGCGAACATCAGTGCTGCTTCTTTCCCTTCAACTTCGCCGGCGTGAATATTTGCCTGTATATATATAACTATCCGTCTGTCGCCGGCAAGTATTTCCGGCGATTTTGGCAGAGGTTTTCCTATTACCAGAAGAGGTACTTTCCTTCCTTCCGGGGTAGTGGCGATTGTTTCAACCCGCAATAATTTCGAAAAATCTTCCAGTTTTTCAATAAATGACATTACTTCATTATAGTTTGAGGTGGATTTATATCCGGAGCTCTCTGCAACTGTTAGAAATGAAGGCTGTGCTGATGAATTTAATATCTGAAGGGAAGCTGCAATAACAGTGAAAAAGTATTTCTTAAGGACCATAATCATGGATTTTTTAACTTATAAAAGTAGATTATTTTTCAATTTTCTTAGAAAAATGAATTTTTATTTGTAATTTAGCCGCCTAAATTTTTAAAACACAATACAATGAACAAAGGAACAGTAAAATTTTTTAATGTATCAAAAGGATTCGGATTCATTAAAGATGCAGATTCAGAAAATGAATATTTCGTGCACGTATCTGGACTGGTCGACAAGATCAAGGAAAACGATGTAGTAACTTTTGAACTTGCCGAGGGTAAAAAAGGAATTAATGCAGTAAACGTAAAACTTGCTTAATTTACCATAAAAGAATAAAAGGCTGTCAGTTTCTGACAGCCTTTTTTATTTTGTACAAATCTCATATTGAGAAAAACCTGCAGGACACAAGGACCTGCAAGCAAAACAGGCGAAAACCGTTTTTATAGAAAGCAAATATTATTTCTTAGCGGCTTTCTTAGTCTTCTTTTCAACACGCTTCTCCTTAAGTGTTTTCTTAGGAGCTTTCTTTGTTTTCGGTTGTGCTTTTGATTTTTCCTTTGCCATGACTCACAATTTTAAATTAAACTGATCTCAAAATTAAAAAATCAGAAAAATTATTTGTCGTGAGTTTTTAACATTTGGATGAGGGAGGTATCAGTTTCCCGGACTCTGTATCGAGCAGCCATAATACATTTCCTTCTTCCGGTTTAATATGCGATGCCGGATAGTTAGCAGAAATTGCGCTCCCTGAAAATATTTCATAAACGATTTTTGATTTTTTGCTTCCTGTTACAAGGAAAAAAATCTCATCTGAATTGTTAATAACTTTTGCAGTCAATGAGATCCTCTTCCTTCCCGATACCGGATGTACTGCAGTCTCGCAAATTTTATTGCTATTGAGCAGGCGGTCATCTCCGGGAAATATCGAAGCGGTATGTCCATCATCACCCATACCCAGGATCACAAGATCGAATGATGGAAAATTTCCTCTCATTTTTACATTGCCGGCTAATAATGACGAATAGCGAGCTGCCTCTTTCTCAGGATCATTTTCACCATACATCCTGAGAATGTTTTTTTCAGGAATCGCAATTTTACCCAGCAAGAGTTTGTATGTCATTCCGTAATTACTCTCTTCATTATCAGGAGGGACACACCTCTCATCGACCCAGAAGAATTTTACAAAACTCCAGTCGACAGATGAATAGAATTTTTCTGCAAGAAGTGAGAAAAACAATCCGGGTGAATTTCCTCCTGAAACAGCAACTGCGAGTGGAGTTTTCTTCTCCACGGCTTTTTGTACACGGGTAATAAATTCAGATGCAAGATGATCAGCAACCTCGACAGGAGAAGG
>JAKLFN010000202.1 GCA_022711195.1 Bacteroidota bacterium | reverse complement strand
GAATTTGACAACTATCGTAAAAGGACCCTCAGGGAAAAAATGGATCTCTCCAAATTTGCCACTGAGGAAATACTCCTGAAGATAATTCCGCTGATGGATGATTTTGACAGGGCTCTGCAACACATGGAAGATGGTACAGACTGCACAGCAATGAAAAGCGGCATTGATCTTATCTACACAAAATTCAGTGAGTTCCTGAAACAAAACGGTGTGAAGGAAATAGAAGCCCTGAACGGAAGCTTCAATGTTGATATACATGAGGCAGTTGCCAAGGTTCCTGTAAGCGAAGAGGAAAAAAAGGGAAAGGTTATTGACGTGGTTCTTAAAGGCTACTTCCTTCAGGATAAAGTTATCAGGTTTTCAAAAGTAGTTGTAGGTGAATAAGTCAGAATCCACGCTGTATTGAGTGGCTTATCTTAAACAATTGACATGACGGGAAAAAGAGATTATTACGAGATTCTGGGTGTTTCAAAGAATGCCACCAAAGAAGAAATCAAAAAGGCTTACCGTAAACAGGCTTTAAAATTTCATCCCGACAAGAATCCGGGAGACAAGAAGGCGGAAGAGAACTTCAAGGAGGCTGCCGAAGCATACGAGGTTCTGAGTGATGAGGATAAGAAAGCCCGTTACGACCGCTATGGTCATGCCGGTATGGGCAACTCAGGAGGTTATGGCGGACATACAATGACAATGGACGATATTTTCTCCTCCTTCGGTGATATTTTCGGTGATGCCTTCGGAGGCTTCGGTGCATTCGGCGGAGCCCGCAGGGGAAAAAGAGTGAACAAGGGAACAAACCTGAGGGTGAAAGTAAAGCTAAACCTTCAGGAGATTGCTGCCGGCTGTGAGAAAAAGATCAAAGTATCAAAATATACTACATGCGATACCTGCGGCGGAACAGGAGCTGCAGATTCATCAAGTGTTTCAGACTGTTCCACCTGCCATGGTTCGGGACATGTTACACGCATAACCAATACAATGCTCGGACAGATGCAGACAACTTCGGTCTGTCCTGCCTGCGGAGGCGAGGGTAAAACAATCACAAAAAAATGCACCTCATGCTATGGCGAAGGTATTGTTCAGAAGGAAGAGGTAATTAAGATCAACATTCCCGCCGGTGTAAGCAAGGGAATGCAGATGTCGGTTTCAGGAAAAGGAAATGCTCCGCGAAGAGGGGGCGTTAACGGCGACCTTCTTGTTGTAATTGACGAAGATGAACATCCTGAGCTTATCAGAGAAGGCAATGACCTGATATACAACCTGTTCATTAGCATCCCTGATGCAGTTCTCGGAACACATGTTGAAATACCTACTGTTGATACAAATGTTAAAATAAAGATAGAACCCGGAACACAACCGGGCAGAATATTGCGGCTCAGGGGTAAAGGACTCCCCGAAGTGAACGGATATGGCCGCGGTGATCTTCTTGTTAATGTGAATGTATGGATACCTAAAAATCTTAACCGTGAAGAACTTAAGGTTTTTGAGAAATTCAAAGAATCAGATTCATTCACTCCGGCTCCCGATAAAAATGACAAAGGCTTTTTTGAAAGAATGAGGGGCTATTTTGAGTAAGATTTACTTTTAATATATTTACAGGTAATAAATCATCGTTAAACAATACTCTGAATGGCTCTTTTCGAAGCAACAAATGTATCCAAGCAGTATGGTAATCAGCTGGCTCTGGATAATGTCAGTATTGCCGTACCCAAACAAAGCATTTATGGTTTGCTTGGTCCGAACGGCGCCGGCAAAACAACCCTTATAAGGATAATAAACCAGATCACAGGACCTGATACCGGTGAATTATTTCTTGACGGGAAGAAACTCCGCCCTGAAGATGTTCAGCTCATTGGCTATCTCCCCGAAGAAAGAGGCTTGTATAAAAAAATGAAGGTTGGAGAACAGGCTCTGTACTTCGCCCAGCTAAAGGGCCTCTCAAAGCAGGAAGCCATGCGCAGACTGAAGTACTGGTTCAAAAAACTTGACATAATCGACTGGTGGGGCAAGAAGGTCGAGGAACTGTCAAAGGGAATGGCCCAGAAAGTCCAGTTTGTAACAACAGTGCTTCACGAACCAAAACTGCTGATCTTCGATGAACCATTTACTGGTTTCGACCCTGTAAATGCGAATCTGATTAAGAATGAGATTCTTTTCCTCAGGGAAAGAGGCGCTACAATTATTTTCTCAACACACAACATGGAATCGGTCGAAGAGCTGTGCGATGACATAACCCTCATCAACAAGGCTAAAACAATACTCCAGGGCAGTGTGAATGAGATCAGGGGAAAGTGGGCCGCTAATGAATACGACCTCGTGTTCGAAGGCGATATTACTATTGAGGGAAATTCACATTATTCAATCCTCAACAGGAAGTTTGAAAATAATAAGAGCGTTGTACGCCTAAAAACTACTTCCGATATATCGACAAATGATCTGCTTCATACAGCGATCAGAGCAGGGTCAGTGCTGTCATTCAATCCTGCCCTGCCATCGATGAATGAAATATTCATAAGGGTTGTTGAAGCCCGGAACTGATCATTTACAAACCCCGAAAACAACTGTATATGAACAAGATATCCGTCATTATAAAGCGAGAATACATCACAAGGGTCAGGAAAAAGTCCTTCATAATAATGACAATCCTCGCACCCCTTCTCATGGCTGCCATTGTAATACTGCCTACAGTACTTATGATGAACCAGAAAGGCGATCATAAAAAAATTGCCGTGATCGAGGAAAATACAGATCTATTCAAGGGTGTGATTAAAAACACCCAGGATGCAGAATTCGTCTACCTGCCAAATACAAGTTTTGACCAGCTGAAGGATTCCATTTATAAAAAGGTCTATTACGGTGTGCTTTACATCTCTCCGGAGGTAGTTACTGTACCAAACGCCATACAGCTTATATCTGAAAAACAGCCTCCTATCGGCCTCCTTGAACATATTGAACGTTCACTCGAAAAGGAAATAGAGAAACAGAAACTTGTTGCCTACAACATTGGCAACCTCGACGAGATAATGAAGAACATCAACACCGAAGTGTCAGTCCAGACAAAGAAGATCGATGAAACCGGTGAAGTTAAAGAAACAAGCACAGGCATTGCCATGGTACTGGCCTACATCTTCGGATTACTTATGTACATGCTTGTATTCATCTTTGGTTCACAGGTGATGCGCGGCGTGATTGAGGAAAAAACAAGCAGGGTCGTTGAGGTAATAATTTCTTCTGTTAAACCGGTCCAGCTGATGATAGGCAAGATTGTAGGGATAGCTCTTGTCGGCCTTACTCAATTCCTGATCTGGGTTTTCCTTACTGCCGGAATTGCCACTGCTGCAAAGTCGCTCATATTTGATACAGGCAAAAGCCAGACTGAAATCATGCAGTCGATGCCGCAGAACATCATGTCAGATAATATGGCTCAGGGAGCGGCAGCATCGGTAAACGGCAAGGATCTTTCTCCTGAGCTTAAGGAATTTTCAAAGATGTTCGACAGCGCGCTAAACCAGCCATGGCTGCTTATCCTGTTCGCTTTCATATTTTATTTCATAACAGGCTACCTCCTGTATGCTTCAGTATTTGCTGCAATTGGCTCAGCTGTCGACAATGAAACAGAGACACAGCAGTTCATGCTTCCGGTAACAATACCTATTATAATAGGACTTATGGTGGCTATGGGAACGATGCAGAATCCTGAAAGTCCTCTTGCCTTCTGGTGTTCAATGATCCCTCTTACATCGCCGATTGTAATGATGGCCCGGATACCATTCGGAGTACCATACTGGCAGATAGCTGTGTCAATGGTACTTATGATTGTAACCTTCCTCGCTTTTGTATGGATGGCTGCCAAGATCTACCGCACCGGAATCCTGATGTATGGCAAAAAAACATCCTGGAAGGAAATGTGGAAATGGCTCAGATACAGCGGATAAAAGCGGCAACCGGTAATCGGTAGCCTGTTTCTTCTCAATTGAGTTATTACTTAAATAGAAAATATGTCCCGGATTCTTGTTATTGATGATGAAAGAGCTATCAGGAATACACTGAAGGATGTTCTTGAATATGAGAAGCATGAAGTGGAACTTGCAGAAGATGGCCCGAAAGGTCTTGAAATGTTTACTGCAAACAGCTACGATATTGTTCTGTGCGACATTAAAATGGCCAAGATGGATGGCATTGAGGTACTGGGAAAAATAACTGCCCAGTCAAACGACACTC
>JAKLFN010000201.1 GCA_022711195.1 Bacteroidota bacterium | reverse complement strand
CTTTGTCGATATCGTCAACCATCCGGAGGTGATTCCTGCTCCTGTATTTTTCAAGTGCAGTATTGACCATAATCCTTCGTACCCAGCCTTCGAATGAGCCTTCATGCTTGTAATTAACGAGATTTTCAAAGACCTTAATAAACCCCTCCTGGAGGATATCCCTGGCTTCTTCGTCATTGCCTGAGTATTGAAGGCAGACAGCATAGAGCCTTGCTGCATGACGCCTGTATAACAGCTCCTGGTCTCTCCTGTTACCTTTAATACAACCGCTTATTATGTCTTTTATATCTGTCAAGGCTTATACCCCTAAACAGTATAAAATTACAAAATAATTGTCTTTACAACACTCCTTTTCTTAAAGAATGATGAAAAAAGAGGGCTAAAGGTTGCGCTAAGGAAGAAAGGCATAAGGCGTCAGGCGTCAGGCGTCAGGGTGTTTTGCCAATGCCTGACGCCCGACGCCCTTAGCCTGATGCCTGTTATAGATGAATCACCTCTCCGTATGCCGCTGCCGCTGCCTCCATAATTGCTTCCGACATTGTCGGATGCGGATGCACCGATTTAATTATCTCGTGGGCCGTTGTCTCCAGCTTACGGGCAACAACGATCTCTGCGATCATTTCGGTTACGTTGGCACCAATCATATGTGCCCCCAGAAGCTCACCGTAGGAGGCATCAAAGATCAACTTGATGAATCCATCTTTTGCTCCGGCAGCGCTCGCCTTCCCTGAAGCAGTAAACGGAAACTTTCCGACTTTAATCTCGTAACCGGCTTCCCTGGCCGCCGATTCTGTAAGACCAACTGATGCTATCTCAGGATTTGTGTATGTACAGGCAGGTATGTTCCTGTAATTGAGAGGTTCCACATCAATGCCTGCAATCTTCTCAACACAAATTATCCCTTCGGCCGATGCAACATGTGCGAGGGCCGGGCCGTGAACGATGTCCCCTATGGCATACACCCCCGGCACACTGGTCCGGTAATAATCATCAACAACTACTTTGCCCTTGTCGGTCTTTACCCCGGTCTTTTCGAGTCCGATACCTTCAATATTTGTTGTAACACCTACTGCCGAAAAGACTATCTCAGCTTCTGAAACAACAATCCCTTTAGGTGTCTTTATAGAAACCTTGCAATTGGGTCCTGATGTGTCTACGGTTTCAACAGAGGAACCCGTCATCACATTCATTTTCATCTTTTTGAACGATCTTTCAAGCTGCTTCGACACTTCCTCATCTTCATTAGGGACTATCCTCGGAAGAAATTCCACCAGGGTAACCTGTGTTCCGATACTCTGGTAAAAATTAGCAAACTCGCTTCCAATGGCTCCGGAACCAACGACTACCATCGATTCCGGTTGTTTGCCAAGTGTCATAGCCTCACGGTATCCAATGATCTTCTTCCCATCCTGCTTTAGTCCGGGCAGTTCTTTTGATCTTGCTCCCGTTGCAAGTATTATATGCTTTGCGGTATAGATCTTCTTCTTCCCTTCCGCATCAGTCACCTCAACACTACCAGCCCCTGCAATAACTCCGTTCCCGCTGATGTGCGTAATATTATTTTTTTTGAAAAGGAATTGTATGCCTTTGCTCATTCCCTCTGCCACACCTCTGCTGCGTGCCACCATGGCAGAGAAATCGGCCTTCACCTCACCGCTGACCGATACTCCGTAATCGGAAGCATGAGTGAGATATTCAAAAACCTGTGCGCTTTTCAGAAGCGACTTCGTGGGAATACATCCCCAGTTAAGGCATATCCCTCCCAGTTCGGCTTTCTCAACAACAGCCACCTTCATTTTAAGCTGTGATGCCCTTATAGCAGCCACATAACCACCCGGTCCGCTTCCGATAATAATAACGTCGTAATCCATGATTTTTATATTTTCATTATAACTATAATTAATTCAATTTGTTCAATTACCGGGTACCTGGTTCGTGGGTACTAGGTACTGGGTACTGGATCCTCGGTACTTCTTTTATCTTTTGTCTTTGTTCTTTTGTCTTTGTTCTCTTAACAGCCAGGAAAGACAGTTTTACTATCACCCACAATACCACGAGAGTAAAAATAATCGTTGCACCCACCGGAACACCTGCAAAATAAGAAATGGCATATCCTGCGGCTGTGCCGATGAACCCTGCTATTACCGACCATATTACTATTCTTGAATAGACCCTTGTAAAGATCATCGCAATATTCGGAGGAATGGTAAGCAGAGAGAGAACCAGGACAACCCCGGCCATTCTTATATTGAGGACTATAGTAAGTGCCATAAGGGCAGTCGTCACATATTTGAATATGTTTACATAAGAGGAATATGTCCTTGCAAATGCCTCATCAAAAGAGATATATAAAATGGTACGGTAAAATAACCCGAAATAGAGTATCAGCACCACCGACAGGATCCCAAGTGCGATGATATCGGCATTGGTAACCGTCAGGATGCTTCCGAACAGGTAGCTCATCAGGTTCGGGGAATATCCTGGCGTAAGGAAAATGAAGATTATGCCGGTTGCCATACCGAATGCCCAGAGTATCCCTATTGCCGAGTCTTCCCTGATCTTCTGCCTGACCGAGAGGTATTCCACACCGAGAGCAGAGAGAATTCCAAAGACAGCAGCTCCAAAGACCGGGTTAAATCCAAAAAAATAACCTATACCTATTCCTCCGAAAGAGGCATGTGTTATCCCTCCGCTGAGAAAGACCATTCGCCTGCTCACAATATAAGTTCCTGCCAGTCCGGCAGTAATACTTGCAAAAAGAGCCCCGAGAAGGCCTTTCAGAATAAAATCATATTGCAGTATCCCTCCCTCCATCAATTATGAATCTTTAGTACAGTATGAGGAACCTCACCGTGAGTTATCAGCTGTATGGGACAGCCATAGGCCAGCAGCTGTTCGTTGGATATCTCCGACGAAGGATGATAATGCAGTCCCTTGTTTACACATGCATACGATTTTACATGCGCTGAAATCATTCCAATATCATGTGAAACCATTAATATGGCCATACGATTGTTAAGCTCCTTCAGCTTTGCATAGAAGTCACTTTCAAAAGTCGAATCAACAAAGTTCCCCGGTTCATCAAGAAGCAGAAGCTTAGGGCTTCCGATTATTGCCCTGCCAAGGAAGACTCTCTGCAGTTGTCCTCCCGAAAGCTCCGACAATGAAGCGTTCTCGAGCCCATTTAGTCCCAGTTCAACAATTATGGCAGATGCTTTTTTCTTATCTTCGGCTGACATCCGTGAAAGAATTTTCTTCCTGATCATCATACCCGAGAGTATTACATCGGATACGGTAACCGGGTAGTTAATATCGCCGGTGGATATCTGAGGCAGATAACCTATGCTGTTGGCATTTATAAGACGGTTGTTGAAGCTTATGGTTCCGCCTGAAGGCCTGATAAGTCCAAGTATTAATTTAAGAAGTGTGGTCTTGCCACCGCCGTTAGGCCCTATCACACCTATGAAGTCATTCTCAGCAACAGTGAAGTCAACATCCTCCAGCACGACCTTTGAATCGTAAGAGGCTGATAATGATTTCATTTCTATAAGATAAGCCATGGGATTTGTTATCTGTTTTCTGCAAAGCTCTTATGAAGGGCATCAATGATGAATCCTGTAGATTCCTCCCAGTCGCCCGACAAAGGATCAATTACAATAATTTCAGCCCGGATATCACCGGCAATAGCCCTTGCATTCCTGGTATCATATTCTTTCTGCACAAATATTGTTGCAATTTTCTTCTCTCTTGCAAGATCAATAAGTTCCTTCAGTCTCGATGGCGGAGGTTCTTTGCCCTCAAATTCAACAGGGAGCTCATTAAGTCCATAGTCGCGAGCCAGGTATGCCAGGTTCGGATGATATATCATAAACGACTCACCTTTATACTCACTGAATAGTGAATCGGCTTTTTTATCCATCATCAATATTTTTTCTTTCAGGTCTGCCAGGTTATTTTCATATTTTTCTTTCCCTTCAGGCTTGATTTTGCATAACAGCTCTTCAATCGAGAGCGCCATATCGAGGGCATATTTCGGCGATACCCAGTAATGGGGATCAGCACCCTCAGCATGGTCATTCTCATGCTCATGTGCATGTTCTGATTCAATGAGATCGATACCGTCGCCTAGCGAAAGTTTTATCATCTTTTTATTCATCTCATAGAACCTGTCAAGCCATGCCATTTCAAATCCGAGGTATCCGTTGCTAACATAAGCTACCGACTTCCGGA
>JAKLFN010000200.1 GCA_022711195.1 Bacteroidota bacterium | reverse complement strand
AATCAGTCTGCTTCAGTGCCGGTGCCGATACGCTCCCTGAGAGGGTTTAAAAGAATACATCTGAATTCCGGTGAGAGCAAGACTGTCAAATTCGACCTTAACCCGGACGCATTCTCGGTAATAGATGAAAACTATAAGAAAATCATTGATCCGGGTCAGTTCCTGATAACCATCGGGGGAAAGCAGGCAGTTAAGAACAACACTGAAAATGAACCCGGCATACTTAAAAAGACAATAACCGTTCTGTAAAACTGTAATATGAAAAGAATATCGTCGGCTTTTTTTGTACTGCTTGTCAGCTTATGTTCATACGGACAATTTTCGCGACAGGCACAGGACAGCATCAGGCAGCTTACACAGGCAGATTATAAAAACATGCTTGAACAGACCGGGATATCATCGACAAGGCCCGGACCATCAGGTACTCCCGGACAACCTAACTCTGCAAATAGTGATGAATCGAAAGCAACCAGTTATACTTCGCTGCCTGACCCTCTCATTCTGAATAACGGGAAGAAAGTGAAGAATGCAAAAACATGGTGGAATAAGCGAAGACCTGAAATAAAGGAACTGTGGGACAAGGAAGTATATGGACGTGTTCCTTCCTATGTGCCAGACGTTAGATGGGAAGTTAAAAATGTAACAAATGATACAATCGGTAAGATACCGGTGATAACCAGGACTCTTATTGGCCATGTTGATAATTCATCGTATCCTTCAGTAAAGGTCGAAATTGACCTCACGGTAGCAACACCTGCCAACGCTCCTGGTCCGGTGCCGGTGATCATGGAATTCGGATTCAACTTCAGACCACGTCCTGCTGCAGCAGCCACAGGTACTCCTGTGAGGCAGCAAGGTTCTGCCCCCAGGCCTTCAGGTCCAACCTGGCAGGAGCAATGTCTTGAGGCAGGATGGGGATATGCGATCCTGGTTCCCGGAAGCATACAGGCTGATAATGGAGCAGGACTGCGCAGCGGAATTATCGGGCTGACAAATAAAGGCCAGTATCGTAAACCTGATGACTGGGGAGCCCTGAGAGCATGGGCATGGGGGGCCAGCCGTGCACTCGACTATTTTGAGACAGACAAGCTGGTTGATGCAAAGAAGGTCGGGATTGAAGGTCTTTCACGATATGGCAAAGCAGCAATTGTGACGATGGCATACGATCAGCGTTTTGCGGTCGGATTTATCGGCTCATCGGGTGCAGGTGGTACAAAGCTGTACCGCAGGATATTTGGTGAGCAGGTGGAGAACCTGGCCGCATCGGGTGAGTATCACTGGTTTGCCGGAAACTTCATAAAGTATGCTGCTGATCCGTTGACACAAAACGACCTTCCGGTCGACGCACATATGCTTGTTGCTTTATGTGCACCACGTCCGGTTTTCATTAGCTCGGGTTCACCGGCAGTTGAAGGAGGCTGGGTTGATGGCAAAGGTATGTTCCTTGGTGGAGCACATGCCAGCCCTGTATATGAGCTTCTCGGAAAAAAGGGGATGGGCACTTATGAAATGCCTGCTGTGGAAGAAGCAGTTGTTACCGGCGATATTGCCTATCGTATGCATGCCGGAGGACATACCACGGGACCAAACTGGCCCTTTTTCATTGAATGGGCCAGAAAGTATCTGAAGTAGGCGGTAAGAATTACATGATATATAAAAAAAGTTCCCCCTCACTTCCAAAGGAGTAAGGGGGAATCATAGTGGGTGGGAGTGTGCTATTTTAAGGCCTTGTATTTTCCGAACTCTCCTGCTATATCGGCTTCGGTATGTGTGCCGGCATGAACCAGTACACGGTAACGTAATACCAGTTCTGTACCTTTCTTCATCTGGGTATCTGTTCCGTTCTGCGGCCAGTACATGGGTGTTGGCGACATAAATCCGTAATCGCGTGTAAACCATGGTGATGGATACCAGGGATTGGACGGGTGCTGTAATATCGCCAGTCCCTCGACACCATTGCCTCTTTTGCCGTAGAAGTCTATCCAGGCCGATCCTTTCCCGAATGTTCCCGGTTCACCGAGCAAGCCTTCAGAGTTGATCATTGTGCCGCCGTTTTTCACTGACAGGTCGGCAGCCATCCTGGCGCTGAAAAGAGAGTGGTTTGTTTTACGGATGGTGACATCAATGAGCATTTCCATCTTGATTTCCACGTCTATAATGGTCATTGTTGCCGATGGAGCGGTGATGGTAAATGTACGTGTGTCTTTTACCGGAGAAATGGCTCCTGGCCGGCTCCAGATACATTCATCAGTGAAGATGACCGTATCGCCTCCCTGTTTGATAATCTGTGCGTTTACCGAAATTATCCTGCCCCGCTCCAGCCCTTCCTGCCAGTAGTTACCCCCGTTTACCAGGTCGCATCCGAAAAAGAGAGAACTGTGATGTGGGTATTCGGCATTTCTCATAGATGTGACAGATCCTCCTGAAAGCGGGCCATTAACTGGATAGAAGAATGGATATTTTTCGTCTTCAGAGAAAATGTAGCTTGTGAAATACTTGTTATTTATTGTGACGTTAATTTTAGAGCCTACTTTCACAGCTGTAATTTTTGCAGCAAG
The DNA here is from genome assembly GCA_022711195.1 of Bacteroidota bacterium. Next base: position 1,691 of record JAKLFN010000200.1, on the reverse strand, counting down.
CAGGGGCATTGAAATAGCGGCTCCTGCAAGTACAAGTAATATTCCTGTCATTAATTTTCTCATAGTCCTTTAATATAATTTGTGCCGTAAGGAGCTCTTTGCGGACGTGAGAGCATAGCGTTAGCTTCATTGTCGTTAATGAATTTTTCCTTGGCAGGATCCCAGTTAAGTTTTCTTCCGAGCTTCATTGCGATGTGTGTTACAAGGCAGACGGTGCATGCACGGTGTCCGATTTCTACCGGTGATATTGGTTCCTGGCGCGATTTGATGCAGTCGAGCCAGTTTCCCTGTTGTGATGTACTGACGTAGAGATGCTTTTCATTTTCAGTAATGGGAGTCATGAGCTTGGGATCACTGGCAGAGAGTGGAGGATTTGTTTGTCCCTGTGGTATTGGATCGCTTTCTGTAGCCCTGTAATTTCCGCGTGTGACGAAAATCCATCCGTCGGAACCCTCATACCTGATTCCATTCGGGTAGCCGCCGCTTGTCAGCATTGTTATACCATTTGAAAATTCTGCTTTTGACATAAAATCGCCGTGGACATCCCACAGTCCTGATTTTGGAAAATCAGCCACAGCTTCAACAGAAACAGGTCCGGTGAGTTCAGTATCCATTCCCCATGCTGCAGAGTCGAAGTGATGCTGTCCCCAGCCGGTAATCATTCCGGCGCCGAATTGTTCACATCTGAGCCATCCCGGGCGGTCGCTAAGGCTGTTTTGCGGGTGAACTCGTATTTCGGTATAGTAGACCATAGGTGTTGATCCCAGCCACATGTCGTAATTAAGGTTTTTTGGAATGGGCATTTCAGGAGCCTCTGGACCTGCCGGATCACCGGGGAGCCCTATCTTAACTGTATGAAGCTTGCCTATTCTTCCGTTTCTCACCAGCTCGGCTGCCACCCTGAACTGGGCGCTGGAACGCTGCTGGGTTCCTACCTGGAGAATAACTTTTTTGCGTTTTACCACATCGCTCAGAAGCCTGCCTTCAGTAATTGTGAGTGAAGTGGGTTTCTCGAGATAGATATCCTTTCCTGCGAGGGCAGCTTCAATTGCAGGCTGTGAGTGCCAGTGGTCGGGTGTGGTGATCATAACTGCATCGATGGATTTGTCGAGCAGCATTTCTTTGTAGTCACCGAACATTTTTGCATTCGAGAAATTTGCATTTCCTGTCTGCCTGTTGTAGAAGTCGTCTATCATTTTCTTCCCAAGAGCCATTCTGTTCGAATCAACGTCGGAGCAGGCGACGAACATACATGTGTCAAACCTGAGAGTTCCGCGGACATCTCCGGTGCCCTGTCTTCCGCATCCTATCCATCCGATATTTATTTTATCGCTGGGAGGATTTTTTCCTATAACACTTGCAGGGATTATCGTTGGAAATCCTGCAACTGCTGCTCCGGTGAAAAGAGTAGCTTTTGCTGAGGTGTCGAGGAATTTCCTTCTTGAGATCTGTTTTTTCTGTGGATTTTGCATCGTTTTAAGATTTTGGTGATACCTGTTTTGGTCGAGGTTTTATCTTATAAAATTATCCAAAGCTATTGATAAAACAATATGTTTCATCTTTTTTAACATTTAATTGCAACCGATTGCGGTTTTTTTGGCATATTATTTCATCAGATCAGGGATTATGATAATTTTGTAAAGTAATCCTGACAGACATGAAGAGCAACAGGGAAGTGACCATTTACGATG
>JAKLFN010000020.1 GCA_022711195.1 Bacteroidota bacterium | reverse complement strand
CCGTTGTACCATTGCACCATTGTACCATTGTAACATTGCCCCCCTCAATAATCATAAATATCTCTCCACAAGCCTTTCATCTTCTTTCTTATCTCTTCTTCCTTTGGTGTGTTCCCCGGCTCATAAAATTTCGATCCCTGGAGCTTGTCGGGCAGGTAGTTGTCCTTTACGAAATTGCCTTCAAAGTCATGAGCATACTGATATCCTTTGTGGTAGCCCATCTCTTTCATCAGCTTTGTAGGTGCATTTCTCAGGTGCAGCGGAACCGGGAGGTCGCCAGAATCATGAACTGCGGCTATTGCGTTTTCTATGGCCATGTAGGAGGCATTGCTCTTGGGTGATGTTGCAAGGTAAACGGCAGCTTCACTCAGTATTATCCTGCACTCGGGCCATCCGATAACATTAACTGCATTGAAGCAAGTCTGTGCCATAAGCAGGGCATTAGGATTTGCCAGCCCAATATCTTCGGCAGCCAGGATCACCATCCTCCTGGCAATGAACTTGGGATCCTCACCTCCTTCAACCATCCTTGCCAGCCAGTAAACTGAAGCATTAGGATCACTTCCCCTCAGCGACTTTATGAATGCAGAAATTATATCATAATGCTGTTCCCCGTTCTTGTCATACATGGCCAGGTTCTTCTGGACGATAGCCAGTACCTTTTCATTTGTAATGACAATAGTCTCATCGGCTCCCTTATCCGCTTCATATGAAACAACCAGTTCAAGTGCATTGTACAGTTTCCTTGCATCACCTCCGGAGATCCTCAGAAGCGCTTCATTTTCCTCTATCTTAATTTTCATGGCAGAGAGGTAGCTGTCTTTTTCCAATGCCCTGTCGAGAAGTGATATTAGTTGCTGACCGTCGAGGGGATTCAAGGTGTAAACCTGGCATCTTGACAACAGGGGAGAAATAACCTCGAATGACGGATTTTCTGTTGTGGCACCTATTAATGTTATAATGCCCTGCTCAACTGCACTCAGGAGTGAGTCCTGCTGTGATTTATTGAAACGGTGTATCTCATCGATGAAGAGCACAGGGTTTGGCTGGTTGAAGAATTGCTGCTTCTTGGCCTTCTCAATGGTTTCACGTACATCCTTTACTCCGGAATGAACAGCGCTGAGATGAAAGAACGGCCGCTTAAGGGTATTGGAAATGATCCATGCGAGCGTAGTTTTCCCAACTCCCGGAGGACCCCATAATATAAACGATGGAATATTTCCTGATTCAATAACTTTCCTCAGAACAGCCCCTTTTGCAACCAGATGATCCTGTCCGCAGAATTCATCAAGATTCTTTGGCCTGAGCCTGTCTGCCAGTGGTTGATTGGTAAGCATTAATTTTTCATTTCTGTAAAAGTAATTAAATTTGAATTTCCCGTAATGAAACTTAACCACATGAACAGAATTGTAATACTATCACTGGTAATTACACTAATTTCCGGTTGTTCCGGGAAAAATACCATCGGCGATAAAGGACTTACTTCAGGTCGTACGATAACAACCGGCAATGGGATGGTTGTCTCAGCCCATTTTCAGGCTTCACTCACCGGCGCCCGCATTCTCCGCGATGGAGGCAATGCTGTCGACGCTGCTGTAGCCACAGGTTTTGCTCTGGCAGTATGCTACCCTGCTGCAGGAAACATCGGTGGTGGCGGATTCATGCTTATTCGAACAGCCGACGGACGTTATGACCTGATCGATTATCGCGAAAAAGCGCCGGGAAAAGCATCAGGCGATATGTACCTCGACAGCGCAGGAAACGTCATCAGCGACCTCAGTACCGATACACACCTCGCTGCCGGAGTGCCTGGGGCCGTGGATGGATTATTAAAAGTACATGAAAAATATGGCCACCTTCCTTTTAAAAGGGTTATCCAGCCTGCGATTGAACTGGCTGAAAATGGGTTTATTCTTACAGGAGAACAGGCGAGGAGCCTTAACTCAAATGAGGTGACCTTCAGGCTAAGGAATCCTGACGGTTGTGCCTTTTTCAGGGACGAAGACTGGAAAGAAGGCGATACTCTGCTACAACCCGAACTTGCCCGGACTCTGGAAAGAATTCGTGACCACGGACGTGATGGATTCTATGGCGGAAAGACAGCAGAGATGATAATAGGGGAGATGAATAGAGGCAATGGTATAATAACCCGGGAAGATCTGGAAAATTATCATTCCGTCTTTCGTACGCCGATCAGCAGGAAATACCGGAATTATAATATTATTACCTGCCCGCCTCCCTCAGCTGGAGGTATCATTCTGCTTCAGCTCCTGGGAATGACTGAAAATAAATCACTTTCAGATATGGGCTTTCATTCTGCCCCGATGATCCATCTTGTTGCCGAAGCAGAGAGAAGGGCTTTTGCCGACAGATCGGTATATGCAGGCGACATTGATTTTGTGAAGGTTCCCGTTGCCGGCCTTACCGGCAAAAACTATCTGCAAGAGAGAATGAAAGATTTTTGCGATTCTGCAGCTTCTCCCTCTTCTTCAATGGGAGCAGGCCCTGCCTGGCAGTACGAAAGCACAGAGACAACACACTATTCTGTCGTTGATTCAGAAGGGAACGCTGTAGCCACTACCACTACCCTTAACGGATCTTATGGCAGCAGCATTGTCGTTGCGGGTGCAGGCTTTCTCCTGAATAATGAAATGGATGATTTCTCAGTGAGACCCGGATTTCCCAATATGTACGGACTGACAGGTTCAGAGGCAAACGCCATTGAACCTGGTAAAAGGATGCTAAGCTCAATGACACCGGTGATTGTTGAAAAAGAAGGAAAACTTTTTCTCGTGGCCGGATCCCCGGGTGGTTCAACCATCCCGACAACTGTTTTTCAGGTGATTATAAATGTTACCGATTACAATATGAACATATGGCAGGCCGTTGATACAGGCAGGTTCCACCATCAATGGCTGCCTGACAGGATCAGCTATGAGCCGGGAAGTATCGATTCAGCATCCCTGTCAGTGTTGATGAGAATGGGGCACCAGACAAGGGTGACACCATCTCTTGGAAGAGTGAATGCCATCGGAGTCAGGATTGATGGAACCCTGGATGGCGCCGCCGACAGGAGAGGAGATAACTCCGCATGCGGATACTAGGGTTTTTTATCTTGGTTTTTTTTACTAAATTGCTTCGATTTTATTTTCATTACAAATAATAAATTAATACTTTTAACAATTATATTTGTATTACTAAGGTCTGTTGTTAGATTTTTTATTGTATTTGAATAGTTTCAGATATTGATTCAGTTATGAAAAAAGCTCTGCTGGTTATCGTGATTATCGTGGCGGTTATAATTGCACTGCCATTAATCAATTTTTTACGCTGGACTTTCCAGTCCAAGAAACCCCTGGGTATAGTCCTCGTCGATAAAACTGTCCCGAAAATCGACAGAGAGAAACATAAGTCTTTTTACTGGGTTATGACCAACAACAGATATGTCAAAAAGGAAAAAAAGACCAGCTATTCATTTGTAAAGGACTATTTCGGCTTCCATCCCACACGCCCTCTTAAGGAGAAGCAGTACAATAATGTCCGCTATAACATGACAGAAGCGCTTCGTGAACTGCCTGAATCACAGGATGCAGTTTATTTTGCAGATACATACGGTGTAATGGTGAGCGACTGGTATTTTGCCCTGAACCCTCCGCGCCGGTCACGAAAACTTGAAGGCGCCCTCAACGGGATGGATAATAACCTCATCAAGGAAATGAAAGATCGCAATAAGCTCGTTGTAATAGAATATAACACCTTCGACTGGCCTACAGGCGAATTTGAATCATATACACTCCAGAACAGGCTCGGAATATCATGGTCGGGCTGGACAGGCAAATACTTTGCTACACTCGACACCACATCAAAAGATTTTCCGATGTGGATGACCGGTATGTACAGAAAACAATACAGGAAACCATGGACATTCAACAAACCCGGTGTAGTGCTTCTTAAAGATAAAGCAATCCTCGTCCTCGAGGAAGGAACAATGCTGACAAAAGCTCTTCCTCTCATTGAGACAGATTCTGCCTATGCCGCAAAATGGAATATCGCAAAATCAGTGACTTTCGACCAGTGGTTCGATATCATCGATCCTATGCAGAATACCGTTATATCAAAATTCAGACTATCAACCACAGCCAACGCCGATTCAATCCTTGCCGAAAATGGAATATCATCTGTTTTCCCGGCAGTGGTGGTCGATCCCGCTCAGAAAAGAACCTATTACTTCTCAGGAGATTTCTGCCATACAAACATACCGTACTGGACAGCCAGGTTTAAAAGCGTGGATAAACTGAAAGGACTTCTCTATTCACCAAAGAAAGAAGATGACCAGAGACGATTCTTCTGGCTCTTCTATAAGCCTCTTATTGAAGGTGTTTTTGGCGATTATTATACAGAGATAAAAACAACGAAATAACTAAAACACCATTTTTGTAAGAAAAGTGCAGGTATATCTTACCTGTACTTTTTTTTTCATAAAAAAACCTTCACTGTTTATATGAAAATATCTGCCATACAACCCGATATCACCTGGGAAAATAAAGATGTGAACCTCCGGAAATATGACAGGATGATTTCAAAGATACATGGAAGCGACATCATCATTCTTCCCGAAATGTTTTCTACAGGCTTCACTCCTGAAGCTGTGAAAATGGGAGAGCTTCCCGGGGGAGAAACATTCGAGTGGATGATCAACGCTTCTGAAAAGAGCAACTCGGCAGTCTGCGGCAGCTATATAGTAAAGGTGAGGAACAATCTTTTTAACAGGTGGATTCTCGTCACACCTGATAAAAAATCATGGCATTATGATAAACGCCATCTTTTCAGGATGAATAATGTAGAATCATCTTTTACAAGTGGTAAAAAGCGTGTCGTAATTAATTTCAGAGGCTTCAGGATACTTCCGAACATCTGCTACGACCTGAGGTTTCCCGTCTGGAGCAGAAACCGTAATGATTATGATCTTCTCATAAATTCAGCCAACTGGCCTGAGTCACGCCGTGATGTGTGGCTTACACTCCTGAAAGCCAGAGCCATAGAGAACCTGTGCTATGTGGCAGGCGTCAACCGTACAGGTACTGATGGTAACGGAATAAAATATTGTGGCGACTCTGTTATTATCGGACCAAAAGGAGAGGAGCTGGCCTCAGCAGGAAATAAGGATTGTACAATATCAGCTGACCTGTCACTTTCCGACCTCAGATCGTTCAGGAAAAAATTCCCCGCACACCTCGACGCCGATAGCTTTGATTTATTGTAATACTGCTGGCAAAGGGCTCCTGCCACTCTCACTTCTTCAAGGCCTCATACATGATTTCGACGGGATGCTTTGCAATCCTCCCTGTTCCATCTTTGATATGATGCCTGCAGCTCGTCCCCGGAGCAGCTATTATTACATCGGCTTCTGCGGCCCGGACCTCCGGGAAAAGTATCATTTCTCCTATTTTGTTCGATAATTCAAAATGCTCCTTCTCATAGCCGAACGATCCTGCCATGCCACAGCATCCGGAGGGTATCTCCTTTACAGTATATCCCGCGGGTATTGATAACATCTCTATTGTGAATGCCGACGAGGAGATAGCTTTCTGCTGACAATGTGCATGAAGGAGAACACGGCACCGTTCATCTGTGAATTGATCCCTGCTGATATTTCCATTACGGAATTCGCCGGCGATAAATTCATCTATTGTCATACAATTGGTGGATAACTTCAGGGCTGCTTCTCTCAAATCTTCCCCTGCCAGCTCGGGATATTCATCTCTGAATCCAAGTATTGCCGATGGTTCAATTCCTATTAAGGGTGTCTCCCCTGAAATAATGCCGGAATAAATAAGGATATTCTTCCTGATGATCTTTTGTGCCTTCCTGACCAGCCCTTTTGAAATGTATGTCCGCGCACTCTCTCCATTTAGAGGGGCCGACACCCTGTAACCAAGCCTGGTCAGAAGCCTGACCGCTGCAATACCTGCCGGAGTATCATTGAGATTGGTGAATTCATCAGTGAAAAGATAGATTGTTTTAACAGGATGAACCGGATTCAGGGAATCGAGATTTCTGTTTACCCATCTTCGGAGTGTAGTCTTATGAAGTACCGGGATTGATCTTTTCGTGGCAAATCCGGTTATCTTCTTTATTAAGGTTGAAATCGTTTTATTAGTAACAAAGAAGTTAAATATTGAAGGGAAAAGTGAACCTATCGTGTAGATCGTCGTAAAAAGCGATATTATCCTGGTTCTGAAAGGAATTCCGTGCTTATCGTACCAGTGCTGGAGAAATTCAGATTTAATCTTGGCTATATCTACTCCTGACGGACATTCCGATTTGCAGCCTTTGCACGAGATACAAAGGTCAAGCACCTCTGATATTTCCTTATGATCCCATGGATTCTCTTCATCCCTGCTGATGAATTCCCGAATTATGTTTGCTCTTGCGCGTGTACATGCCTGCTCGTCGCCTGTGGCCATGAATGTGGGACACATAGTTCCTCCGATAATCGCAGTTTTTCTGCAGTCACCTGATCCATTGCATTTTTCAGCAGCACGGACTATACCATCAGTGGAGGAGAAGTCATAATAAGTCTTTATATCCGATGTCCGGGCCCCGGGTTTGTACCTCAGGTTCGTATTCATCAGGGGTGTGTCGGTAATTTTTCCCGGATTGAGTATGTTTTCAGGATCCCAGGCTTTCTTCACTTCCCTGAGGAGCCTGTAATTATGTTCTCCCAGTATAAGTGGAATGAATTCTCCCCGTAACCTTCCATCACCATGTTCTCCGCTCATTGATCCCCTGTACTTCTTCACAAGCTTTGCTGTCTCGATGCCGATGGTCCTGAAAAGATCAACGTCGGATGGATCCTTTAGATTAAGTACCGGCCTGATATGCAGCTCCCCGGTTCCTATATGGGCATGGTAAACGACCTCTTTGTTGTAACGCGAGAGCATTTTTTCAAAGTCGGCAATATAATCAGGCATCTGCCTTACATTAACCGCCGTGTCTTCAATCAGCGATACCGGTTTGGGATCGCCCTTCATGTTGGCAAGCACTCCCAGACCGGCCTTCCGGAGGTCCCATACCTTTGAAATATCCTTACCTCTTACAACAGGAAATGCATAGCCGTAACCAGCTGCCTTCATATCGGCAACCAGTTCAGAAATGGTGCTGTTCAGTAATTCCACGGTTTCCTTTACCAGCTCAACTATTACAATAGATTCGGGACGTCCTGTTACAAAGAACCTGTTGTTCTTCTGGCTCAGGTTGTTCTCTGTCAGCTCCAGAATTCTGTCATCCATCATTTCCACAGCCGACGGCTGGTGTTTCAGGGCAACAAGGTTGGCAAGGAAAGCGTCATTCCTTCTTGCCAGGTGAATACAAACAAGCGCTTTATGCGGTGGAGGCAGGTTTACCAGGTTAAGCTTAAGTTCGGTTGTCACGGCAAGAGTGCCTTCTGACCCTGCAAGCAGGTTGCAGAAATTGAACTTTCTTGCCGATCCGGGATTAAAGATCTCACTGTCGGCGAGGAGATCAAGGGCATAACCGGTGTTTCTCCTCGGTATTGCGGGATCGGGATATCCTTCTTTTATTTCCTTCCTGTTTGCCGGATCAGCAAGAATTGCACGGGCATTGCGGTATAATGATCCTTCCAGGGTATTCTCACTGCTTTTTCTTTCGAACTGTTCACGGGTCACCTCCCCGAATATTGCTTCGCTGCCGTCGCTCAGGAGAGTTTTCATTTCAAGGATATGATCCCTTGTCGATCCGTATATTATGGAATGTGAACCGCATGCATTATTGCCTGCCATACCCCCGATATTACATCTGTTTGATGTAGAAGTCTCGGGCCCAAAAAAAAGACCTTTATCCCTGAGGTAAATATTAAGTTCATCGAGTACTACCCCGGGCTCAACTCTAACCCACTTTTCCTCGGTATTTATCTCGAGAATCTGCTTCATATATCTCGAGATATCGGCTATGATCCCCGAGGCAACAACCTGTCCGGCCAGTGAAGTGCCTGCCGCCCTCATGGTCAGGCTTATCTTTTCACTGTTAGCAAATGATATTATTTTTTTCAGGTCGGCAACACCTTTCGGCCAGATAACGACTAACGGCTCCTCTTTGTATGCTGAGGCGTCGGTTGAATAAATTGTCCTGGTGATACCGTCATACCGCAGATCTCCTTCCAGGCTCTTTGCTAATTCATTTAATTTACTGTGTATCCCTGTAATTTTCATATCTTTTAAGAACCGCTAAATTAAAATAAAGAACTTTTATGCAATGATGATATTACCGGTTGTTTAATAGAATTTTTTTTTCGTACATTTAGACAGACTTTTCGAAACACTTAAATTACTGATTTACAATGGACTTATTAGATAGTATCAAACAGAATGCCCGTAAGCATAATATGCGTATTGTTCTCCCCGAAGGTTATGAGGAAAGAAATCTCAGGGCAGCCGACATTGCAATTGAGGAAGGGCTTGCAAGGATAACGCTTCTTGGCAACCCTCAGGAAATGAAGGCGCATGCTGCTAAACTCGGGTTAAAGAATATTGAAAAAGCAACACTGGTCGATCCCCGGTCACATGCAAAGAAGAATGATTATATTAACCTGATGGTAGAGCTCAGGAAAAGCAAGGGATTGACGGTTGAAGAAGCCTCCCGGCTGATCGAGGATCCTCTATACCTGGGTGTTCTGATGATCAAGAACGGCGACATGGATGGTGAAGTTTCCGGTGCCGATCATGCTACAGGCGATGTACTCCGTCCGGCTTTTCATTATGTTAAGACAGCACCCGGCATTTCAGTAGTCTCCGGCGCTTTTATAATGATCCTTCAGGATAAGAATTTCGGTGAGAACGGAATCCTGATCTTTGCCGATTCGGCCGTTCATCCTGATCCCACAGATAAACAGCTCGCTGAAATTGCTGTCGCATCGGCCCAGACTGCCCGGTCTATCTGCGGATTTGAACCACGAGTCGCTCTTCTTAGCTTCTCAACAAAGGGAAGCGCTAAACACGAAATGGTCGACAAAGTGATACGTGCCGCAGAATTCGCAAAACAGATGGCACCCGACCTTATGATCGAGGGAGAACTACAGGGCGATGCCGCCCTCGTGGAAGCAATCGGTCAGAAAAAAGCTCCGGGAAGCAAAATAGCAGGTAAAGCCAATGTACTGATATTCCCCGACCTTAACTGCGGAAATATTGCATACAAGCTAGTCCAGAGACTTGCACATGCAGAGGCCGTAGGACCAGTATTGCAGGGAATGGCTGCACCCATAAACGACCTTTCACGGGGTTGTTCGGTAAGCGATATAGTCAGTATGATCGCTATCACAGCCAACCAGGCAGCAGGAATGAAAAAATAAATTGTCATATAATATAATTTCAAAAGATGATTATTCTAGTTTTAAATTGTGGAAGCTCCTCTATTAAATACCAGGTATTTAAAATGTCCGATGGAAATGAAATGCTGGCAAAAGGCCTTATTGAACGTATCGGACTGAATGAGAGCATAGTCACACATAAACCCACAGGCGGAGAACCATATAAAGTAATTACCGATATTCCCGATCATACTACAGGTATTAACCTGGTAATGGATATTCTGTGTGATCCGGAACATGGGGTTATTAAAAATGTAAACGAGATAAAAGCTGTCGGTCACAGAGTTGTTAACGGCGGAGAAGCATATAAGGAAAGCGTCCTGATCGATAACGACGTGAAGAAAAACATAGAGATGTGCATCGAGCTGGCACCTCTTCATAACCCGGCAAACCTGAAAGGAATCCTTTCTGTTGAAAAGCTGATACCTGGTGTACCGCAGGTGGCCGTCTTTGACACATCATTTCACCAGACAATGCCCGATTATGCATATATGTATGCCTTACCCTATGAATACTATGATAAATATAAGATCAGAAAATACGGGTATCATGGTACCAGCCATAAGTTTGTAGCAGCAAAAGCCGCAAAATTCGTGGGCAGGGACATTAATGATCTTAAAATAATTACCTGCCACCTTGGAAACGGCGCATCAATTACCGCAGTTAACAATGGTATCTCCATTGACACTTCAATGGGTTTTACACCTACCGACGGACTTATCATGGGCACCAGGACGGGAGAGGTTGACCCGGGAGTTCTTGTTTACCTGGCCGATAAAGAACATCTGAATGTAACCGGTGTGGCTAATATGATCAACAAGAAGAGCGGGGTTTTCGGTATTTCGCAGATATCATCAGATATGCGCGATCTCGAAACTGCAGCATTCGCAGGAAATTCAAAGGCAATACTCGCCCTCAAGATGTACGCATATAAAGTCAAGAAATTCATCGGTTCCTACATGGCAGCTCTTAATGGTGCCGACCTGCTTGTCTTCACCGGAGGAATAGGGGAGAACGATTTCAATATGAGACGCATGATATGCACCGGTATGGAGGGACTGGGTATTGTATTCGACGAAGAAAAGAACCAGGGATCACGAGGTTGTGACGTTGTTCTTTCAAAGCCCGGATCAAAAGTCACCGTCGTTGCCGTAACAACTGATGAGGAATTCGTTATTGCCTCCGACACCCGCATGATTGTAGAACAGCATAGGAGATAACTTTTAACTTAAACTTTTTTGCAATGGTATTAAAGAGCCTGTCAGACCTCAGGAAAATTGTTGCCGGCGGCCCGATGAGAAAGCTCGTGCTTGCCGCTGCCCAGGATCAGCATTCCCTCGGAGCTGTTATCAGAGCATGGAAGGATAACATAATTGAGCCAATTCTGATTGGCGACAAGGAGGGCATCCAGAATATCTGTGCATCAAATAATTATGATATTGAAGGGCTGAGAATTATCCATGAACCTGATATGGATATGGCTGTTGAAATGTCTGTAAAAATGGTCAGCAATAAACAGGCCGATGTCCTTATGAAAGGAAAAATAGGCACTTCAACACTTCTTAAGCATGTCCTGAACAAGGAATGGGGATTGCGTACCGGCAGCCTTCTGTCACACTTTGCTCTTTTTGAAGTAGATACATACCATAAAGTTATTGCTGTCACCGACGTAGCTATGAACATAGCTCCGACACTTAAGGATAAAATTTCAATAATAAACAATTCGGTGTCGTGCCTTACAAAGCTGGGATACGTGATGCCCAAGGTAGCCGTTCTTGGCGCTGTGGAAATGGTGAATGAGAGCATGGAAGCAACACTCGACGCAGCCCTTCTCTCGAAAATGAACCAGCGCGATCAGATAAAAAACTGCATCATCGACGGACCATTAGCTTTCGACAATGCTGTAAGCCTCGAAAGCGCACAGCATAAGGGAATCAGGAGTGAGGTGGCAGGCGATACCGACCTTCTGCTTATGCCCGATATCGAAGTGGGAAATGTACTATATAAATCACTTGTCTTTTTTGCCAAGGCTAAAGTGGCTGCTGTGATCCTTGGAGCCAGGGTGCCGATAGTTCTGACTTCACGGTCCGATTCAGAACAGGCCAAATACGACAGCATTCTCCTTTCTGCAGCCGCAAGTAAATAACCGCACAATGATCTGTTCACTCGATCAATTGGTTGAGAAGGTGCTTTCCTGTAAGAAGAAGCAGAAAATCGCTGTTGCTTCAGCACAGGATGATAATACCATCTCGGCAATCTACAGGGCTGTAAATGAGGGTTTTGCAGAAGGAATACTGGTTGGGGATCTGTCATCAATAAATGAAACATGCAGGAAGAAAGACATTGATCCTTCACGTTTCAGCATCATTGGAACTGAAAGCGACACCGAGGCTGCAAGGTTAGCAGTACATCTTGCTAAAACGGGAGACGCCGATATCATTATGAAAGGCCTGGTGGGAACAGATATTTTCCTCAGGGCAGTAATAGATAAGGAAAAGGGCCTGTTGATCCCCGGAGCTGCCCTGGCATACGTGGGTGCTGTGGAGATACCTTCATATCATAAGCTTCTTTTCCTCACCGACCTGGCTGTTATTCCTTTTCCGGATATGAACCAGAAAATCCAGATGGCAGAATATTCGTTGGAAATTGCACGCACATTTGGTATAGAGAAACCTAAAATTGCGCTGGTGGGCGCATCTGAAAAAGTCAGCCCGCACTTTCCTAATACGTCAGACTATGCGCAGATGTGCAAGATGGCCGCCGAAGGTAAATTTGGCGATTGTATCATGGACGGTCCTCTTGATCTTTTTCTTGCATGCGATAAACACAGCCCCGAAATTAAGGGTGTCCGAACACCTGTTAACGGAGATGCGGATATCCTCCTGTTTCCTTCACTGGAATCGTCAAATCCTTTTTATAAGTCATTGATGCTCTTTGCCGGCGGCGAAATTGCAGGACTCATAAGAGGAACAACAAAACCGGTCATCGTAATGTCACGAAGCGAAAGTGAAAAATCAAAATATTATTGCATCGCCATGTCGTGCCTGATGGCACAGAATTAAATAGCTGTAAATATGACTCTTAACCTGAAATTCAACCAGCCTGCACCGGCATCACGGAGACTGATCCTGGTAATCAATCCTGGCTCAACTTCAACCAAGTTCGCTTTATTCGAGGAGAGTACTTCATTATTTGAACTAACACTTACGCACTCTGCCGAAGAGCTGTCGGATTTTGAAAAAATCACCGACCAGTTCCATTTCAGAAGGGACCTGATTGTCTGGGAACTCGCTTACAGAAAGACAGACTTGTCGAGGATTGCAGCTATTGTCGGACGTGGGGGACTTATAAAACCCATTGAATCAGGTATCTACGAAGTTAATGATAAGATGATTGATGATCTTAAATCAGGACTCCTCGGACAGCATGCCAGCAACCTGGGAGGACTGATCGCACACGATATTGCACTTACCCTGCCTAACGCAAAAGCATATATTGTAGATCCTGTTGTTGTTGATGAATTACAACCTGTTGCACGTCTGTCAGGTCATCCCGACATAGAAAGGATATCGATCTTCCATGCTCTGAACCAGAAGGCTGTTGCACGTATATATGCCTCTACGGTCAATAAAAAATACGAAGATCTTAACCTGATCGTTGCACACCTGGGAGGCGGGATCAGCGTAGGGGTGCACAGGAAGGGGAAGGTTGTGGATGTTAACAACGCACTGCACGGCGACGGACCATTCTCTCCGGAACGCTCAGGAAGCCTGCCGGCCGGACAACTTGTTGACCTCTGCTTTAGCGGTCGTTATACGCAGTCTGAGCTAAAATCGATGATAACCGGCAAGGGAGGAATGGTGGCTTACCTGGGCACAAACAGCTTTAAAGAGGTAACCAGGATGGCTGAAACGGGAAATGAGAAGGCAAAGCTGGTCATCGAAGCTGCAGCCTACCAGATTGCAAAGGAGATTGGCGCCGGGTCAGTAGTGCTTAACGGTAAAATCGATGCCATCATAATTACCGGAGGACTCGCTTTTCAGGAATCTTTCATCTCGAAGATAAAATCAATGGTCAGTTTCCTGGGAACCACTGTGGTATACCCGGGCGAAGATGAGATCAAATCGCTGGCTTACAATGGTTTATTGGCTATTGACGGAAAAATAACACCCAAGGTTTACTCGTAGCCGAACTGGCGAAGCCTACTGGGGATTTCCTGTTGCAACAGGTAAAACCTTTCCGTTGAAATACTTATGTCCCCGCATTGCAAAATCTGCAATATATGCAGCCATATCACCTGCACTAACGTCTGCCTTAAGGCCAGGAAAGGCTTCTTCAAACATTTCCGTCTGCACCGATCCAAGCGCCAGGCAGTTCACTGAAATATCATATTCACGGAATTCTCCTGCAAGGCATTCTGAAAGTCCCGCCAGCGCAGCCTTTGATGCACTGTAATGGGAGAGTCCCTTATATTTCATACTTCCCTGGAAACCTCCCATGCTTGAAATATTTACGATATGCGAGCCCCTCTTCATAATTGGCTGAAGAGTCCGTATCACTTCTGCTGGTCCGAAAAAATTCGTTTCCATGATCACTCTCGCCTGGTCCGGTGAAAAGTCCATAAAATCTTTCACGATCACCAGCCCTGCAGTATTTATCAGGATATCAATACCATCTGACCAACTCCTTACAGCATTCAGGAACTCCTTCTTATACTTCTGATAATCTGAGAGATCAAGCCGGAATGTTAAAATATTCCCGTTCTCTGCCCCTGATAACAGTTTCCCGAGGGAAGTGACATCCCTGCCGGTGACCAGTATCTTATTGTTTTTATCACCCGAGAGCTGCAGGGCAATTTCCCTGCCAATCCCTTTTGTCCCCCCGTTTATGACTATGTTCATTTTATGCCTGTTTATATTAAAGGTTGATTTTTTTCGTTTATTTGCAACATAGCATCAAAGTTATAAAAATGTTGACAGGGAATCCCATAAATAGATATAAGGGAGCTACCAGGATAAAACTACTTGCCTCAGTTTTATTGATTTCTCTTATCAGTTCATATACAGCGCTTTCAGCTCAGAAGCAGGGGAGCGATAAACCGCCTCTGAAAGAAAGGCTCTTTTTTGGAGGGAGTTTTGGACTACAGCTGGGAACCTATACAGATATAGATATCTCTCCTGTTATCGGATTATGGGTTCTGCCCAGGCTGAATATAGCCGCCGGACCCAAGTACAGGTATATTAAATACGGCGCTGAACGGGCAAATATTTATGGGGGCAGGGCATACACACAGTTTATGTTTATCAGGGATCTGGATAATATTGTGCCTATGGGAGTTCATCTTGGCTTTTTTCTTCAGGCTGAAGATGAGTTTTTCAAGTTCCGCTATACCGATGGGACAGATACTGAAGAAGTTTTCAGCAATGCACCTCTTCTGGGAGCCGGTGTCAGCCAGCCACTGGGCAGAAGAGCGGCGGTAAATCTTTCAGTTATGTTTGCCGTTGACGATCCTTATGATTTTTATGGAGATCCGGAATTCAGGATCACAATTACTTTCTGAATATCCTGCAGGTAATTTTCTTTTTGCCTCTTCAGAATCAAATATTCCTGACGGAAGGGTAGGAGACTATCAAAAATTCAATTTTGACAGACTTAATTCAAGATATCTGTTGTTTGCTTCCTGAAAGCACGTTCACACACTGCCCATTGTCTAAGATTACAAATGTAAACCGTGAGAATTGATGTAAAATATACAGATGTAACGAATAAAATTGATAAAATTAATTTACAAGTGTAACTTTATTTAATTATTAATTTCAATATATATAAAATACAGTTAATCAGTGGTATATCATACTATATCTGGTAATTTGAATAGATATTTATGATATAAAGGAGTCAAAACATATCAATAAAATTTAGATAGATATCATATATAACAGTATACCAGATGAATATAGACCTAACCGGAAGCGCAACATTACATATAATGTATCTGTAAATAACAGATATACAGGTATATAAATAGTTATCTCAATTCACCATTAATACTGTACTGAGTTGTAAATTACAAATGTGAACTCATTAAGGTTACATATGTAATAATTATTATATTTACATTTGTAATTTATGAATCCAGGGTATGAAAGAGAGAATAATGCAGTTTCTTAAGGCCGAAAACAAGTCGTCGGCTCAGTTGGCAGAAGAGATTGGGGTTCAGCCTTCGGGAATTTCACATATTCTGTCGGGCAGAAACAAACCAAGCCTTGATTTTGTTACCAGGATGCTGGAGAAATACAAATTCCTGTCTACCGAATGGCTTCTTTTCGGAAAAGGAAATATGTACCGTGAGGAGGGCACACAAAAGCTTTTCGATGACGCACTCTCAATTGCAGAAAACGTTAATAATGAGATTGATAAGAAAGATGTCGAAGAGATTAAAAAGACAAGTGCCGTAACAGATGCTTATATCAATAAATCTGATGAAGAAAAGCCGCAGGTTGAAAAGATTGTCTGGTTCTTCAGGGATGGCTCATTCAGGGAGTATACTCCGGGCCGTTGATTTCCTCCTGATCTTTTTCATCTTATCGTCATTTAAAGCTATATTTGCATAAATGACCAATGCATGCCAAAAAGGATTGAAAGCCTTGAAGTTATTGAAAATAAGCGTCTTAATAACGAATATTTCACTCTGCTTCTTCATTGTTATAGCCTCCTGCCTGAAATAAAACCCGGGCAGTTCGCACAGGTAAAAGTAGAAGGTTCTCCTGATACTTTTCTCCGCAGGCCAATTTCAATTCATGATATAAATACAGAAAAAAATACAATAAAGCTCCTTGTGCAGATAGCAGGCAAAGGCACCGAGACTCTTTCAAGGCTCGAAAAGGGGCAGATGCTAAACATCATCTATCCCCTTGGTAACTGGTTTTCCCTTCCCGGGAAAGGCAAAAAGCCGCTTCTTACCGGCGGAGGATGTGGAATCGCACCTCTGCTCTTCCTTGCAGGATATCTGAAAGAGAATGGTTTTAACCCGGGCATACTCCTGGGATTCAGGAATAAGGAACGTATACTGGAATATGAGGAGTATCAAAAGCGGGGAGAACTGTTCCTGACTACAGAAGATGGGTCCCGGGGTGAAAAAGGTTTTATCACATCGCATCCGGTTCTGAAATCAGGCAATTTCGACATTGTTTATTGCTGCGGACCGGATCCGATGATGAAAGCAGTTTCGTCAATCTGCAAAGAAAGAGGCATAGATTGTGAAGTATCACTCGAAAACCTTATGGGATGCGGTATCGGAGCCTGTTTGTGCTGTGTCGTTGATACCGTAAGAGGTAATCTCTGCACCTGCACCGACGGTCCGGTGTTCAATACAAAAGAACTGAAATGGTAAATATCAGCTTCTCTATAGGCGACCTGCAATTCAAAAATCCTGTCCTCACAGCCTCAGGAACCTTTGGATATGGATCTGAATTTGATGATTTCTTTGATGTTTCTCAGCTCGGAGGGATAATCGTTAAAGGCACTACTCTCGAGCCCAGGGAGGGAAACCGCTATCCCCGGATGGCTGAGACTCCCTCAGGAATGCTTAATGCAGTAGGACTTCAGAATAAAGGAATTGAATATTTTGAGAAGAATATATATCCTCGCATTTCATTATACAAAACAAATGTTATAGTAAATATTAATGGCAGCTATATCGATGATTATGTTGCACTTGCAGAAAGAATTGAAAAGCTGCCGGCTATTCCTGCCATTGAACTTAATATTTCCTGCCCGAATGTAAAAATGGGAGGAATGGCATTCGGGACTAATCTCGGCTCAGCCCGGGAAGTTACAAAGGCTGTGAGAAATGTCTACTCCCGGAAACTTATTGTCAAGCTGTCACCCAATGTCACAAATATTGTTGATTTTGCACTTGCAGTGGAGGAGGAGGGCGCCGATGCGGTCTCCCTTATAAATACACTTCTGGGAATGGCTGTAGATATTAAGGCTATGAAACCTTCATTATCAACTGTTACCGGAGGATTAAGCGGTCCTGCAGTAAAACCGGTGGCACTGAGAATGGTATGGCAGGTTGCAAAAGCGATTAAAATACCGGTAATCGGAATAGGTGGTATAATGACAGCCGGTGATGCCATTGAATTCATCCTTGCCGGAGCATCAGCAATACAGGTTGGTACTGCCTCATTTATCGATCCGGAGGCTTCTATCAAAATAGTGCACGGCATCGAAAGCTACCTGTCAGCAAAGGGCTTCTCAGATATCAGGGAAATAACAGGTTTTATAAACAAATAACCCCTTTCTGGTACCTGAAACATATATCCTGATTTGTCTGAAATGATTATTATTCTTACCTTTTGCAATAAATTGCTTTACAAATCTTATAATTTTCAATAAAGTGACAACTATGGCTGAGAACTTGAATATTGACGATCTTGACAGAAAGATCCTGGATATTATAACAAAAAATGCAAGGATACCTTACCTCGAAGTAGCCAGGGAATGCGGTGTCTCCGGAGCAGCAATACATCAGCGGGTCCAGAGACTTATTAAAATAGGTGTGATCAAGGGCTCCGAGTTCAAGGTTGATCCTGTTCTTGTTGGCTTTCATACTTGTGCATATATCGGAATCTTTCTTGAACATCCCGGCCATTTCCGTGACGTAGTTAAGAAATTCAAAGAGATCCCGGAAATTATTGAATGCCATTATACTACCGGAAATTATTCGCTGTTCATTAAAGTGTATACTCGTAATAATGAGCATCTTAAGGATATACTTACCGATAAGATCCAGAATATTCCAGGAATCGTGAGGACCGAGACGCTCATTTCCCTCGAAGAATCCATCAATAGACAGATCCCCGTTCTATCAAAATAGAAAGACGGTGTTATGCTCTGGAGTCTGCTTTCCAGATCATTGGTATATTCGATATTGAACCTGTCGAAAGACTCATTGTTAAGAATGTACAGGGTATACATATTAAGCAGTTGAGACAAAAAAGAGGGTGTTCAAAAGGTGAAATCCATTAACCGCAAAGGGCGCTAAGGATTTACGCAAAGGTCGCAAAGTATTAATGTTCATTGAGATTTCTTTGCGCACTTAGCGGACACTTCGCGTACTTTGCGGTTATAAGAAACTTTTGAAACGGCTTCATAATACTTTGTAAACTGTCTGGTCCTCAATAGCTCGGGGCAAG
>JAKLFN010000002.1 GCA_022711195.1 Bacteroidota bacterium | reverse complement strand
ACCGTCAACCCCTGATTCCCTTGCAATTGCCATAGCGCTTTGCTCATTGTCGCCGGTCAGCATATAAACCTCAATTCCCATGGCATGAAGCTGCTCAACCGCATTTTTTGAAGATTCCTTTATTTTATCAGAGATGGCAATAACACAAAGTGCTTTTTTTTCATCTGCAAGAAAAGAGACCGTTCTGGCATCTTTCTCCCATTTTTCAGATGCCACCTGAAGATCAGCATCAATAATAATTCCGTTCTCAAGAAGAAGGTTCCGGTTGCCGATATAATAGAGCTCCCCATCGATAACAGCCTTGATCCCCCGGCCGGTAATAGATTCCACATCTGCCTTCAGCGAAAGACTCTGTGCACCGGAATCTTCAAGAAACCTGACCACTGGTGGTGCAAGAGGATGCGCGCTGTTCTTTTCAATTGCATGAAGTATCCTTCCATACTTCTCCGCAAAAACATCTTTGATCCAAACGATACCATGAACCACCGGCTCGCCGAGAGTAATGGTTCCTGTCTTGTCGAGAACGACACTGTCGACTTTATGTGCAATCTCCAGGCTCTCCGCATCTTTAATAAGGATACCCATATCGGCACCCTTCCCGATGCCGACCATTATGGCTGTAGGGGTGGCGAGTCCCAGTGCACAGGGACAGGCTATTATTAGTACGGTAACTACAGATAAAAGGCTGTGCAACAGGTTATTCTCCTCTGCAAGTAAAAACCATGCAGCCCCGCTCGCAATCGCGATTGTGATTACAACAGGTACAAAGACAGCTGCAATTTTATCGACAATATGCTGAACCGGAGCTTTGCTTCCCTGTGCTTCCCTCACCATTCTTATTATCTGCGAAAGCATCGTTTTGCTACCAACATTTTCAGCCCTGAACTGGAAAGTACTATTCTGATTGATGGTTCCTGCAAAAACTTTTGCCCCGGTACCTTTTTCCACGGGAACAGGTTCTCCGCTGAGCATGCTTTCGTCGATAAATGTAGAACCGGAAACAACCATGCCGTCAACAGGGATCTTGTTTCCGGGTTTTACAAGTATTATGTTTCCCGGTAATACTTCACTGGCAGGGATCTCTTCCTGCTCGCCGTTCTCCCTGATTATGGTAACGGTTTTCGATTGCAATCCTATCAGTTTCTTTAGGGAAGAAGATGTGTTCGCCTTGGCCTTTTCCTCGAGCAGACGCCCCAGCAGGATAAAGGTTATGATAACTGCCGAGGCTTCAAAATACACATGGCCGCTGATTCCCTCCCTGTGAAAAAGATGCGGGAAGAATGTAACTGCAGCGCTGTATAAATAGGCTATTCCGGTGCTGAGAGCAACAAGGGTATCCATGTTGGCAGATCCGTGTTTCAGCTGTTTCAGGGCACCGGCCGGAAATTGTCTTCCGAACCAGAAAACAACAGGTGTGGCAAGCGCCAGCATTATGAAATTGGCATATGGAATATCCATGAACAACATTGCAATTATTACAAGAGGGATGCTCAGAACCGCTGCACCTATGGTATTGAGAAGGATCTTCCTGAACCCTGTTCTCTGAGCCTCCTCCTTAAGCTCCATGCTGTTGGCTTCATCAAGAATCAGGTCGTAGCCCAGCGACCGTACAGCCTCCCTCATTTCTGAAGGAGAAATATCTTCGGGTGAAAACTCGACATTAAGCGATGTGTCAGCGTAATTTACAGCTGCAGAGGATATTCCGGGAAGTGTCTTTATGTGGGCTTCCGTTCTTGCTGCACATGAGGCACAATGCATCCCTGTTACAGGGTACATTTTCCGGATATGAATTTTTGTTGACATTTTTTCGTTCAGAATTAAACCAAAAGGTCAAGTCTGTAAAATCTGCACAATGTTATATTAAAGTAACAGATGATTGAATAAATGGTTGAAATTCACTTAAAAAAAATTAGATTTGTAGAGGCGAATCTGATCTTTTACTAAAATTTTCTGTATATGAAATGGCAGGGCAGGCAGGGCAGTGGCAATGTCGAAGACCGCAGAGGCATGTCGACTGGTAAAATGGCTGTTGGCGGAGGTATTGGTACTATAGTGATCGTTCTGATCGTATTGCTCCTGGGAGGTGATCCGTCAGCAATCCTTAATAATGCAGAGCCGGTATCGCAGGAACAGACAACGACATCTTTCTCAGCTGAGGAGCAGGAGCTGGCACAATTTGTTTCGGTGGTGCTCAAAGATACCGAAACGGTATGGGCGAAGATCTTTGAACAGTCAGGAACAACATACAGAATGCCAAAGCTGGTTCTTTTCAGCGGACAGGTTCAGTCTGCCTGTGGATATGCCAGTGCAGCCAGCGGACCCTTCTATTGCCCGGGCGATGAAAAAGTGTATATCGACCTCTCTTTCTGCAATACTCTCAGGACGAAGCTTGGTGCCTACGGCGATTTTGCAATAGCTTATGTCATTGCCCATGAGGTAGGGCATCATGTGCAGAACCTGCTCGGCATACTCGATGAAGTGAACCAGCAGCGCTCGAGGATGAGCGAGACAAGGGCTAACCAGCTGCTGGTAAGGCTTGAACTTCAAGCCGACTTTCTGGCAGGCCTGTGGGCACATTACGAAGAAGGTATGGGTTACCTCGAAACAGGTGATATCGAGGAGGCTATGAATGCTGCCGCTGCTGTCGGCGATGATACCCTGCAGGAAAGATACCAGGGAAGAGTATATCCCGATTCATTTACACACGGCACTTCCGCCCAGCGTAAGCAATGGTTCGCCAATGGTTACAGGACAGGCGACATAAACCAGGGCGACACCTTCAGCGTAGATATATAATTTTTATCGAGGGAGATCCCTCACTTCACTTCGTTTCGTTCGGGATGACAAGATTCTTTAGACCGCTTCTTCCCCCTTTAGTTATTATAGAGTCTGTCATTCTGAGCGCTTTGGACACCGAAGCTTTAGCGAAGGTGTCCAGCGAAGAATCTCCAAATCTTTCAACAACATATAAGACTCCGGTTTGGTAACCCGGTATTATATCACAACCTGTATACAACCCATACACATCCATTTTCGTAAGCCTCGGATTTAACAAGTTTAAGTTCTGAATTTTTAGTGAGATCTGAGAACATCGGATAACACTTTTCACCAATAATGACAGGATGAACAAGAAGGCTTATTTCATTGACCAACCCTGAACTAATTAAAATATTGCCAAGGATCCTTCCTGTATCAGTCAGAATGCGTCTTACTCCAAATTTCTCACTTAACCTTTTTATTGCCATATTCAGATCGACTTTCTCTTTGCCGGCAATAATGAAATGATAATTCCTCTCTCTGAGGTGTTGCAGATAGCTTGCTGGTGTTGATTCCGATAGAAGAACGATTACATCCCTGCAGTATTCAAACCTTCGGCAAGTGTGAAGCATCCCTTTAAGACTGCCTCCTGAATCGACAACAACCCACCATGGAAGAGAATCTGTTCTGTCAGGTTGACTGAAATCGGCAGGAACCTCCTCCGGTATACCTTCCCCAAACATCTCATTTCCGGCAATGATAGTCCGGGAACCTATCAGGTGGGCATCAGGCTTGTATTCACCTGCGATTTTGTAATGAAGAGCCATGTCGGGCATAAATCCCGTAAGTGATCCGTCAAGGCTCACTGAATTATGAATGATGATCTCTGGTTTCATTTATTGAATTAAAATTTATAGTAGTATAATAAATTGAAAAACAATAAGTAACGCTAAAGTTAAGAAATGAATTCAGTTTTTTCAAAAAAAATTCTTTAAAAACCTGTATTATTATAAATTAATATTTTATATTTGCAATATATAAGTAAATTAAATATATAAGTTATGATAGGATCAGATCTGATAAAAGGCTCGCTTAAAACAATTGTGCTTAAGCTGCTTGAAGAAAACGGCCGTATGTATGGCTATGACATTACACGCAAAGTAGAGGAAATGACGAGCGGTAAGATCAGGCTTACTTACGGGGCTCTTTATCCTGTCCTGCACAAGCTTGAAAAAGAAGGAGCTTTGGTGACCGAATCGGAAAATTTCAACAACAGGATACGTATTTATTACAGCCTGACAAAAAAGGGACATTCTCTGGTTGCCGAGAAGGTAAAGGAAATGAAGGATTTTATAGAATCACTTGAAAGCATAATTAATCTGAAACCAGGACTCAGCTATGCCTGAACTTAGCCTGTACAATATCGAACAGATCAGCAATGACGTCAGGAAGCAGGAGATATCATTTTCTCATCTGCTTGACGAACTGATCGATCATGTCTGCTGCGATGTTGAACAGGAGATGCAGAACGGGATCGAATTCTCTGAAGCTTATCGCAGGGTGAAGCAGAAAATGGGATCGCGCCGGCTTAAGGAGATCCAGGAAGAGACACTCTATGCAGTTGACACTAAATACAGACAAATGAAAAACTTAATGAAGATCTCTGGCATCGCCGGAACAACAATGTTGGGCTTTGCTTCCATTTTTAAGATCATGCACTGGCCTGGTGCATCGGTCTTATTGATCGCAGGGGCTTTCGTGCTGGCAGTACTTTTTCTGCCGTCGGCCCTCGAAATTCTCTGGAAAGAGACACATAACAGTAAAAAACTCTTTCTGTATATCTCGGCTTATTTTTCAGGATTGGCTTTTATAATGGGAGTCCTCTATAAAATTATGCACTGGCCGGGTGCGAACATTATTCTTACCATTGGAGCGCTGATCACAATCTTACTGTTTATCCCGGCGCTGACGGTAAATAAACTCATGGGCCCCGAGGGTAAATCAAAGCAAGGGGTTTATATTGCTGGGGCCGCCGGGCTTGTATTCCTGGTGGCCGGTATAATGTGCAGAATCATGCATTGGCCATTTGCAGAGTTCTTTATAATGCTCAGCGTAATCGACCTGTTTTTTGTTGTTCTCCCCTGGTACACAAGGAAAACATGGCGCGAGGAAAAGAATGTTACAGCAATGTTCATCTTCCTGATCATAGGCACAGTATTGCTGGTAGTCCCTGCTGCCCTTATCAGCCTTAATGTCCAGAGAAATTTTGCTGAAGGCTACTATTATCATCATCAGCAGGAACAGGCACTCAATAATTATCTGCAGCAGAATGTGCGGTCGCTACTCGACAAAAACAAGAATTCAGTATCATTTCCTGCGATGGAGCAGTTCCATTCATCGACAGAAAACCTGATCAAAGCAGTCAATGCGGTTGAGCTCAGGATGGTCGCTCTTTCAGAAGCGAAGAAAGGCCAGCCGGTCCCGGATCCCGTTCAGGCTGAACAGACGGCAGCAGGTCAGCAGATAAATTTCAGCAAGGTTCGTAATGCCTTCAGCTATGAACCGGTAAAAGCCTGTTTGTTCCCGGGGACAAAATCCAGGCTGGAGCTTGAAAAGGCCATTGCCGATTACGGAAATTATGTTGCAGGGCTCGATTCGCTTCATCTGGAAGTAAATATCAGCATGGTTTCCGATCCTTCAGCTTATCTGCCTTCAGCCCCGGGAGAGAGCGAACGGATTACCATGATGACCGGGCTTCACTCCCTGGCGCTATTCAGAAATGCCATTCTTACATATGAGACCAAAGCATTAACCGAAATTGCAGGTCGTTAGCAAACCATTAATATCTGAAATCATGAAAAACAAATATTATACTCTCGGCCTTATAACAACCGGAATCCTGTTCGGCGGTATTTTGTTCAAGGTACAACACTGGGCTGGTGCAGCGATCATGCTTATACTCGGGATCTTCATGACGGTATTTATTTTTCTTCCGCTGGCACTGCGTGATAACTATAAAGCCTATGGAAACGGTGTGAACAGGTCACTTTATATAGTAACCTGGCTGACATGTTTTGTCGTCTTTACTTCAATGCTCTTCAAGATACAGCACTGGCCAGGGGCAGGATATGGATTGCTGATCTCCCTGCTTTTTCCATATGTAGTCTTCTTGCCTGTTTTCCTTGTTGTGACATCAAGGAACAAGAATTTCAACATACATAATACTGTGTTTGTATTGCTGCTGCTGGCCGCAAACTCCGCAATAGCTGCATTACTGGCTCTTAATGTATCGAAGGAAATGAATGCAGACAGCCTGAAAATAACAGGCAATTACAACCGTGTTGAGGTTGTTCTGGATGAGGCAGGATTAAAAGGCAGCCAGTCACCCGAAGCTGTTAAGATCGATGAGATACTTAAGCTTGTTGATGAATACCAGGAACTGATCTACCGAAATGAAGGGATCACAAGAGAACAACTGAATAATGATCCGGAAATTCTTCTTGAGCCCGGTACGAGGAAACCACTCCCTGTGACAGAGCTCACCGGCAGGGAGGGATCAGTAGTGCATGACCTTCAGACCAGGCTGTCGGATCTGATAAAGCTTCTTAACGAGAATCCTGATTACAGGTCACTGGCAAAGGAAGCGCCTGTAATTTTCACCATGGGGACCTCACGGAACTATAATTATATCTGGGTCGACAGGCTCTTCAAGAACAATGTCCAGCCATGGGTCCACGCCTATCTCGATGGCCTGGAAACAAACCTGAAAATAATAAGGACGACTTTATAAGACGGAAGTGACATTAATGAAGTAAGAACATCTGAACAATCTGATGGAGAACGAAGAAGTCCCTGGTTCGCTGTTCTGATGTTCAATTGTTCTTACTTCGTTTTTCTGTCTATTGCAATAGGTAACTATTTATAGCTCAGTCCTTCATCATATTTAAAAAGTGCATACCCTTCAGGTTCAAGATAACCGGGAACATCTTCCTTGTTAACCGCAACGGCTTCTTCTGATACAGGCGTCGTAAATGGCATCTTCCCAACCGGATTGAATTTACCTGTGATGACATCGAGCAGGGCTTCTGAAGTAGTTCCGAATGTTGCAAGAACACCTTTTACATTAGCCTTGGTCTTTTCATTAAAAATTTCATCGATCACCCAGGGATTGGTATAGTTGATTACCAGCACCGTCGGTTTCTTTGACGAGATCTTATTTATGTAGGCTACATCAACATTGTTCTGTGACAATGATAACATTATCGGTGTACCTGTTGATCCGAACAAAGCATTACCAGTGGGTGTCATCCAGAGAATTGCGATTTCTGCCTTTGATGGTGAATCGACGAATTCAATATCATAACTACCATCGTTAACAGTGTAAATATTGGGAGTTCCCGGCTGCTGATCCCTTCCGCTTCGCTGCATCGATTCGAAATACACTTTTGTTTTGGGTTTAAGTGGAAGGGCCTCATTTTCGTTTCGCAGGAGAACTATCGATTTCCTGAGAGCGAGTCCTGCCCTCTCTCTGAATTTTTCGTTGTTAACCAGCTTCTCAGCAGCTTCAACGTCTACATAAGGATTCTCAAACAGACCCAGCTCAAATTTTTCTTTCAGCAGCAGAAGTACTGAGTTGTCGATATAACTTATGTCGATCATATTTTTCTGTACCACGTCGATAATACCCGCCGGATCGGAAATTCCCGAAAAGATATTTATGCCTGCCTCGATAGCCTTTTTATATCGTTCGGGAACAGAAAGTGATTCTACTCCCCAGGGCATCCTGTCGATAGGACCGGTATCCGAGTTGATGATGCCTTTAAATCCCATCTGTGTACGCAGAAGGTCGGTAATCACACCTTTATTATAGGCATATCCCACTTCTTCATACTCGGTGCCCGAGGGAAGTGAGTAGTAAGGCATTATCGCTGAAGTTCCTGCATCAATTGCTGCCTGGAAAGGAATGAGATTGTTTTTGAACATCCCGCCGGGGTATATTTCCTTTTTCCCCCAGTCGAAATGTGAGTCCTGACCTTTTTCTCCGGAACCTCCACCTGGAAAGTGCTTGGTGGTGAGGGCCACCGACCCGGGTCCAAGTTTCTCACCCTGGAATCCCAGGACTATCTCCCTTGTCATTTTAGCGACCCATTCTGCATCTTCGCCGAGGGTTCCGTTGATCCTTGACCATCTCGGTTCTGTTGAAAGATCGGCCATGTACATGTATCCTTTTCTCAGTCCCACGGAAGCCCATTCCTGACGTGCTATGTCGGCAAATTCGCGGGTAAGTTCAAGGTCGCGCATTGCGGAAAGGCCCAGTTCACCGGGCCATACCGAGAAAACAGTTGTGCCGACAGTTGATCCGGCAGCTGCATTTGTGGTAATATGGTTCCGTGGATTTGAGGCGATGATTGCCGGTATACCCAGCGGTTCGTTTTCGCAGAGTTCCTGGAGTTTGTTCGCCCATTCAGCTGTTACCCGGGTGCTTTCGTTTGAGCGCAGGATAAAATGCCTCATATGAAACTCTTTAACCATCTTTGAAGTTCCTGCTGAGCGTGAAAGTGATGCCAGATATTCATTGCCCTGGCGGTTCTGGCGTTCACCGGTTCTTGCTGCAGGAGGCTCAGCTGTACCCTGCATCCTGCCGCCCTGGCCGCCTCCTCCTTCATCGAGGTCGCTGGCATTAAGCTTACCCTCTGAACCGGCAGCTCTTCTTGTTCCGACCATGTTCAGAGAGTTGATTACCATGAAACCTGCTTTCTCCTCGAGCGACATTTTTGAAAGCAGATCCAGGCCTCTTTCCTCAGATGACAACCGCCAGTCTTCATACTTGTCAAGCTTGCCATTTCTGTTCAGGTCCTTAAATTTCAGACCACGTTTTTCAATAAGGGGAACCGTTTTATATCCCAGCTCAGGCTGAGTTTTAATTTCTTTACCTGAACTGCATGACGACAATATTAAAACTGTCATCAGGTAAAATGGAAGAAGGGAAAAGAGTTTTTTCATGGGATTCATTTTTTTTGTTTTCCGGATTTTATCATCTGTTTAACCTGAAAACGAAAATAAGAAAAATGTCTTTATGTCTTATTTAATCAGATATGTAATATAAACTATCTTGTAGGAAGGAAGGGTATAAATTCTATTAGAAACTATCAAAAAATTTCTAGTTGCTATAAAAAACCAGGGGTATGGCATTAGAAATGTATATAAAAATAAGATATACCCTATTAGAAGAGGGGGTATCTTGAAAAAAATAATAATATTATGATGTTTTATTATAAAGATTAATTATTTTTGAAATAAATGTTAATAAAATGAAAATTTCCAGAGTGCTTCTTTTTCTTGCTTCATGTGTACTGATCTCATCCGGGGCTTATTCGCAGAATGAGGAAAATTCAAAATATTCTGCAGGAGCCGATGTTTACAGCAGCTATCTGTGGCGTGGGACTAAATATGGTACAGGCCCTGCAATCCAGCCTATGCTGAGGTTCTCTGCAGGACCATTCAATGCAGGAGCCTGGGGATCATTTGACTTTCATGGTTACCAGGAGGCAGATCTCTGGTTCTATTTCGATCTGCCCGTAGGCTTCACCGCGGGATTGACCGATTATTATTACCCCGAATTTGATTATCTCGACTATTCTGCGTCAACCGGAAGCCATGCCTTTGAAGTAAACCTGGGATTTTCCAAATGGGGACTTTCCCTTAGCGGAAACTATATTCTGAACAGGGCCGGGAATGCTGGATCAGAGGGTGATGATATGTACTTTGAAGCAAAATATTCATTCAGGTCGTTATACCTTTTCCTGGGAGCAGGCAGTGGATGGCACTCTTTAAATACAACCTCGGGCGATGACAGGTTTACAATATGCAATACAGGTTTAGGAGTTACACATGATATAGTTATCACCGAAAAATTCTCTATCCCTGTAAATGCCCAGGTAATCTTCAATCCGGATACTGAAAAGATGTTTATAGTGGCAGGATTTACCCTGCAATAACAAACTGTCCGCCTCTAGGATACAGATAGAGTATCAAAAGTCAGTCCTGACCGCAAAGTAAGCTCAGCAGATCACAGGCCGCAAAGCTGGCAGCTTGTAAATAGTACTCTCCATTCGTAGTGTTATGTCCGGCAACCATAGCGTTTAATTGTGTTTCTGTTTCACGACAGACCTGTTTTTTCGTGCCTGAAATTATACCGTTATAGATTTGGTTTATCACACCCCTCTTGGGAATGGGTATGGAACAGAAAAAGATATAAAAAATAGATTATACCCCCTAATAAAATGGGGTAAAAATTAAAAAAAGCATATAATATTTGAATAATACCCTGATATTATATAGGTTTGTCATCAGAATCATTGTTTTTGTATAAATCTATAAGGTATGAATTCAAAAATCAGGAAAATTGTTTTGCTTTTACTCTTTGCATTAGCAGGGACAAAAGGTCTCTATGCTTCAGAGGGATCGCCGGTCGACTCGGGAGCAACAGCCTGGATGCTGACATCAACGGCGTTGGTACTTCTAATGATTCCGGGTCTCGCCATGTTCTATGGTGGCCTGGTGCGGTCAAAAAATGTGCTTGGGACAATAATGCACAGTTTTGTGGCAATGGGTATAATAAGTGTTCTCTGGGTGGCAGTCGGTTATGCCATGAGCTTTGGAAAAAATATCCTCGGGGGAATAATAGGATGGAATCCTGATTATTTCTTCCTGAAAGGGATCGATTCCAATATTCTTGAGGCCGGTATCCCCGAGTATGTGTTCTCAATGTTCCAGGGTAAATTTGCCATAATAACTCCCGCCCTTATTGCCGGAGCTTTTGCCGAACGTGTTTCTTTTAAAGCATACTGCATCTTCATTGCACTGTGGAGTCTCCTGGTTTATAATCCTCTATGTCACTGGGTGTGGGCTTCTGACGGATTCCTGTTTAACCTTGGTGCAAAAGGGGCAATCGATTTTGCCGGAGGAACAGTGGTTCATATTTCTGCCGGAGTCAGCGGATTGGTTGCAGCACTGTTTCTTGGTTCGCGAAGAGGATATCCATACCAGGTCATTCGACCGAACAACCTCGTCATTACCATGCTGGGAGCAGGACTTCTCTGGGTTGGATGGTTCGGTTTTAATGCAGGCAGCAGCATCTCCAGCGGACTAAGTACCGCTCAGGCACTGACAGCAACACAGGTGGCTGCGGCAGCAGGCGCCCTGGCATGGATAATCATAGAAAGCTTCCACCAGGGAAAAGCCACAGCCCTGGGATTTGCTTCAGGGATACTCGCCGGACTGGTGGCTGTAACACCTGCCGCAGGTGTAGTCCAGCCCTACGGCGCAATGATCCTCGGAATACTTGCTTCGCTGATCTGTTACATGGCAATACAGGCAAAAAACCGCCTTGGCTATGACGATTCCCTGGATGCTTTCGGGATACACGGAGTGGGAGGTATTGTCGGGGCTCTCTTCCTGGTATTCTTCATCAGAAAATCGTGGATGACAGATGCTTCATCTCTTTCCGGCGGATCATGGACTATCTGGAACCAGCTGGGAGTACAGTCACTCGCAGTGCTTATTGCAATCGTTTTTGCAGGGGGAATGACATTTATTATTATATGGACACTAAATAAGTTTGTCAGATTCAAAGCTTCGGAAGATGATGAGATGGCAGGCCTCGACAGATCATATCATGGAGAAAGGGGTTATGGTATGCTGAATCCAAGTTAATATTACGATCATTAATATTTAAAACATGAAATTAATTACAGCAATAATCCGTGAAGTACAGCTCGATAAGGTGCGTGAAGCTCTTATTGCAGCAGAGATTACAAGGATAACCGTAAGCCGGGTTTCGGGGCATGGTCAGCAGAGGATAGAGGAAATGTACAGGGGACAGAGGATCGTTCCCGACCTGATACCTAAAATTAAAATCGAGATAGCCGTGAATGATTCATTTGTCGATATAACTGTCGATGCAATTCTCCGGTCGGCAAAGACTAACGGAACCGAGGGTGTTGTTGGCGACGGTAAAATATTCATAACTCCTCTTGAAGAGTGTATCCGTATCAGGACCGGAGAGAGAGGAGGGAAGGCTATATAAATGAAGTAAGAACATCTGAACACCCGAATGCAGAATTAAGAAGTTCTTGTCTGCCTGCATGCTGGCTTTATCGCTAAAATTACCCCCCCGGGTATTTTTAACGCCCAGCCCTGCTGTCCGGATATTCTGTTGTTCTTACTTCAAAAGACTCCCGAAAAATTATTCAGATGATCAGCTCAGGAATAATTTGAGATCATCCTCTACAGTACCGATTCCTGCTATTCCGAATTTCTCGACCAGCACTTTTGCAACATTTGGCGACAGAAATCCCGGAAGAGTCGGTCCTACATGGATATTCTTCACTCCAAGATAAAGGAGGGCTAGCAGAACGATCACCGCTTTCTGCTCATACCATGCAATGTTAAATGCAATAGGCAGCTTGTTTATATCGTCGAGTCCGAATACTTCCTTGAGTTTCAGCGCGATAACAGCCAGTGAATATGAATCGTTGCACTGGCCTGCATCAAGGACTCTTGGAATTCCGTTAATGTCGCCCAGCTGAAGTTTGTTATACCTGTACTTTGCACAACCTGCGGTAAGAATAATTGTATCCTTTGGCAGCGCCTGGGCAAATTCTGTATAATAGTTACGGTCCTTGAACCTGCCGTCGCAGCCACCCATAACAAAAAACTTCCTGATAGCCCCTGATTTGACCGCTTCCACGACCTTATCGGCAAGAGCAATAACCTGGTTATGTGCAAAACCGCCGATTATCTCGCCCTTCTCAATTTCCACGGGAGCCTTGCATTTTTTTGCATGTGCAATGATCTCTGAAAAATCCTTCTGTCCGCCTGCAGGCCTGTCGGCAATATGCTTAAATCCGGTGAATCCTGCTGATCCTGTTGTATATACTTTATCGAAATATGATGCATCTTTCTTCGGAGGTACTATACAATTTGTTGTAAAGAGTACAGGGCCGTTGAAGGTCTCAAAATCTTCTTTCTGCTTCCACCATGAGCTTCCGTAGTTTCCTACAAAATGGCTGTACTTTTTAAATGCCGGGTAGTAATTTGCAGGAAGCATCTCACTGTGTGTGTAAACATCAACACCTGTTCCTTCGGTCTGTTTCAGCAGGTCTTCCATATCCCTGAGATCGTGTCCGCTGATTAGAATCCCGGGATTATTTCTTACACCGATATTGACTTTTGTGATCTCGGGATTACCATACCTTGTTGTATTTGCCTTGTCGAGCAGAGCCATTGCTGTTACCCCGAATTTTCCTGTTTCAAGGACAAGATTCACAAGCTGGTCGGCACTCAGCGAATCATCAATCGTTGCCACGAGTGCATCCTGCATGAATTTATAGAGCGCCTTATCCTCAAAACCCAGGTTATAAGCGTGCTCCGTATAGGCTGCCATCCCTTTTAATCCGTAGATTACTGTTTCGCGCAATGACCTGATATCCTCATTTTGCGTCGTGAGGACACCTACCGACACGTTCTTTTTTTCAAATTCTTCAATGGTATCTGCCGTCCATGTAGCGGATTCATGCACTTTCACCGGCATTCTGCCTCCAGCAGCGAGGAAAAGCTCCCTTATCTCCGAGCGAAGGACTAGTCCTTCCCTTATCTTCGCGACAAAACGATCGTTGTCGAAATTGGCATTGGTGATGGTCATGAACAGGCCGTCAAAAACAAATTTGTTCACCTTGTCATTTTCAATTCCAAGCTCCCTTGCCCTGGTACTGTAAAATGAAATACCCCTTAATACGAACATCAGGAGATCCTGCATGTTCGCAACCTTTTCGTTCTTTCCGCATACACCGGTGATTGTGCATCCGGTGCCTTTGGCGGTTTCCTGGCATTGATAACAAAACATACTCATAATTAAATAATTTTATAGTTTATACTCGATTTATTTCCTTCTGCAAAATTACTCTATATTCCGGATCGGGTGCAAAAGTAGTCTGATAACAAAGTGGAAATTGTAACATTTGTTACAAAATAAGCTTTTTATAATATTCATAAAAAAAGACGATATTTGCAGGCCTGGTTAAAAATGATCTTACCGCGTACTATTCTATGCGTCTGTTATACCTGATAAAAAGCTTTGATTTCGGAGGTGCGGAAAACCATGTGAAGGAACTGGCAAACTCAATGTCGGACCTCGGGAATGATGTTTTTGTTGTATCAGAAAAGGGGCGACAGGCACAACTTCTTGACAGCCGTATAAAGTTCATAAGCCTAAGACTTTATGATGCTTTCCTTCCATTTCAGATAATTTTTCTTTGTTACATCATTTACCGTTACAGGATCGATGTGATCCATGCACATAAAAGGCTGGCAATACTGGCTGCTGCGTTCTCGGGATGGATCATGAACAGGAGCGTTGTTGCCACTGTCCATGGCCGGCCACGGTACGACATGCGCTCCCGTCTGTCGAGGAGACTGACTGACAGGGTAATATTCGTGAATAACACAACATACCAGGCAAACTGCAACAGGAGACATTTCAGAAATAAATCGGTGCTAATACATAACGGTGCCAGGAAAAGTGTTAATGATGGGTTAAAGAACCATTATGCGATGCTTTATGTCTGCCGTATCGACAGAAAGCATTCAGAGGTGATCTCAATGATCATAAATGAGGTTATTCCGCAAATAATAAGAAGGTATCCTGAGGTTACATTTGAGATTGCCGGCGACGGTGAGTTTTTTAACAAACTGAAGGAAGAGGCAGAAGCTATGAACGATAAGCTTGAGCGCCGGGTTTTTATTTTCCATGGTCTTCTGGATGATGTTTTTCCTGTGGTGAACAGATCGGGTATAGTAATGGGAGTGGGCAGGGTAGCCCTGGAAGCCCTTTCATGCTCAGTACCGGTAATTTCTCTTAACAGGAAATTCATGGGTGAAATGATCTCAAGAAACAATTTTGAGTTTTACCGTCAGAATAATTTTGTAGCCATAGGGCACCATGAACCCGATCCGGTTATCCTGACAGGCATCCTGGATGAATATCTCCGCGATCCGCTCTTCTGGCACAACGAGACAAGAGAACTGCATAAGATTGTAGAAAATAACCTCAGCATCGAAAAGGTAGCGGCAGAGATTTTTAGACTTTATTCTCAGGCCTGTCTTTCAAAAAACTAGCCTGCTGCAGGATCTCTTCATTTTACTTTTCAAGGCTGAATTTCTATATTTACATAATCGTTGATAAATCTAACATTGCAAGGCATATGAAAAAGTTGATTTTTATTATAGCTGTTGTAATATTCTCAGCCTGTGCTGATAAGAAATCAGAAGATATACAACATAATCCCGCACCCGCAAAATTTGATCCTGCTACCCTGGTAGTGAAAGAATCCGCAGATACCGGGCTCACCGGCCAGTTATTATATATGCCTGTTTACTCGAATATCCCTTACCATATCGTAGGTGTGAGTGAGTTCGACATGAGCGCATTTGTTGCGGTTCATAATACCGATCTTATGAATCCTGTCAGGATAACAAAAGTCCTGTATTTCGATACACATGGCAAACCGGTATATGATTTCCTTACTGAGGGTCCTGTAGAACTGGAACCACTTGCTACCAGAGATTTTTATGTTCCGTATGAGGACAAAAGCGGGACCGGTGCAAACTTCCTTATTGAATGGGTATCAGATAAACGTGTCAGCGAGCCACTGATAGAATCGATCACCATCAGCCTGAAACCTAATCAGAGTGTTGCCTTCCTGAGCCGTGGAAAAGTGATAAGGGAGAGCAGGTAGGAAAAACCCGGGAAGCAGTATAGTCTCTACTTCTGAGGATCGTTTTGCGGATCTCCGGGTTGAGGCTTATCCTTTGTTTTATTCCTGATCTCTTCAGCCAGGTCATCAAGTTTGTCTGCAGCTTTGGAAGCAACTTTTTTACCGAATGCTTTTGCTCTCTCCAGGTGTTCCTTGGTCTCTTTCTCAGCTTTGTCGCCAAATTCATCAAGTTTTTCCTTTACATTGATTTTTTTGGCATCCTCAATCTTTTCTTCAACGAAATCTTCAGCCTTGTTCAGAGAATCCTTGATTTCACCGAAAGCCTTGCTTTTCTTAACCTTGTCGACCTTCTCGTCGATAAAATCGTCGGCTTTGTCTATAAGTTTTTTTGCTTTCTCAGCCCAGCCCTCTTCTCTGGGTTCTGAAGGTTCTTTTTTTGTTTCTTCTTCCATAATATCTATGATTAAGTTCGTTTTCCGGAATTCTATATGCAGGGAGGATCTGCCATTCTGAATTAATTCATAAAGATAACGAATTTTATTCACCGGAAGATCATGGAACAGAGGGCCATACTTTTATCTTTTTTCTTTGTTCTTTTATCTTGTTTCTTTGTTCTTTTATCTTGTTTCTTTATCTTTGGTAAGTGTTTCCAGACGTGCTAAATAATTTTGTATATGCTTATAAGGACATTTGCCAGTGCCGTAACCGGTATTGATGCCGTAACAGTGACAATTGAGGTTAACGTTTCGCGGGGCATCCGTTTTTTTCTTGTAGGGCTTCCTGATGTTGCTGTCAAGGAGAGTCAGCAAAGGATTGAATCAGCGCTTCGTGCCCTGGGCCATAAGTGGCCTGGTAAGCAGGTGCTTATAAACATGGCTCCTGCCGATATCAGGAAGGAAGGCTCATCATACGACCTTCCGCTGGCATTAGGAATACTTGCTGCCGATGAAAAAGTCATAAATGACGAAATAGGATCATATATAATGATGGGGGAGCTCTCTCTCGACGGCACATTACAACCGGTGAAAGGTGTACTTCCAATTGCGCTCAGGGCCCGTGAGGAAAAATTTAAAGGGGTAATAGTACCTGTGAAAAATTCGCGCGAAGCTGCCGTTGTCAGCGGGCTCGATGTATATGGCATGGAAAATCTGGGTGAGGTAGTTGATTTCTTCAATGGAACGAGGAAATTCGAACCTGTAAAAGTTGATCTGCTTGAGATTTTCAATAGTGAGGCAAATAAATATGATATTGACTTTTCCGACGTAAGGGGGCAGGAGAATGTCAAAAGGGCCCTTGAGGTTGCTGCCGCAGGAGGGCATAATATACTCATGATTGGTCCTCCCGGTGCAGGTAAGACAATGCTTGCAAAAAGAATACCTACAATCATCCCGCCATTGACTCTTGAAGAAGCCCTGGAAACCACGAAGATACATTCTGTTGCAGGCAAGATCGACGACCATACTGCCCTTATGACGCGACGACCCTTCAGATCGCCGCATCATACAATATCTGATGTTGCACTTGTTGGCGGCGGCACTTTCCCGCAGCCCGGAGAAATTTCACTCGGACATAACGGCGTACTCTTCCTCGATGAACTACCCGAATTCAAACGTACTGTTCTCGAAGTAATGCGCCAGCCTCTCGAAGACAGGGTAATAACAATCTCCAGGGCTAAATCTTCTGTCGACTATCCAGCCTCGTTTATGCTCGTCGCGTCAATGAATCCATGCCCCTGCGGATTCCATAACCACCCCGAAAAGGAATGTATGTGCTCGCCCGGAATGGTCCAGAAATACCTAAACAGGATATCAGGCCCCCTGCTCGACAGAATAGATATTCATATTGAAGTAGTCCCGGTGAAATATGATAAGCTCTCCGACAGCCTGAAATCAGAAAAATCGGAACAGGTGCGTGAAAGAGTGGTGAGAGCAAGGAATATTCAGGCTGCACGTTTCTCATCTGTCAAAGGAGTATATTCGAATGCCCAGATGTCATCGTCGATGCAACGACGTTACTGCCAGCTCGACGAAACAAGCGGAAGACTGCTCGGGACGGCTATGGAACTGAGAGGATTATCAGCCAGAGCTTATGACAGGATACTGAAAGTTGCACGAACCATTGCCGACCTTGCAGAATCAGAAAATATAAATTCCGAACATATCTCTGAAGCCATTAACTACCGTAACCTCGACCGCGAAGGCTGGGCCGGATAACTATCACAAATCCTTAATTTTCAGTTTAAACGGTTTTTATTTGCCGTATTAACGGAATTTGTTAATTTTACTTTTGAAACTGACCCGATTCCCCAGGCATGGATCTCACCCGTAAGATTCGTACATTATTAATGGAACAACGCCTGATGTTTGTGTACAGGGGCATTGTCACAAACGAAAACTCCATTCCTCTTCTTATGCTCCTCGAAAAAGAGATGGAAACATCAGAGTTCGGCTTCGTGGGCCGTAAACGCCTTTTCATGTTTGTCCTCGAAAGCCTCCAGAATGTATCGCGGCATACTACCAAATCAGAACATTCCGGCATGTCGCTGGTGGTTTATTCTAAACATAACGGGGGATATACAGTAACCACCGGCAACGTGATATCCTCAATACATATCGACGACCTGAAGAAAAGACTTGATGAGATAAACAACCTGCCCCTGAACGAAATCAGAAATGTTTACAGGCAGATGCTAAGCAACTCAGAGCTCAGCAATAAAGGTGGTGCCGGCCTGGGACTTATAGAAATGGCAAAGAAAACAGGGAATAAGCTCGATTACGACTTTCTGCCCCTCGATGACGAACACTCCTATTTTATACTCAGCAAAACAGTCGACTCCGAAGGCGTGGGAATCCATTTCGGCGAAAGCGACAAACATTTCAATGGTGAAGCAGTAGCCCAGCTCGAAAGAATAATGGCAAACAATAACCTTTACCTGCTCTGGTCGGGACATATAACCCCTGACGTGGGCAAGGAGGTTATCTCATTCACCGAGGCTAAACTCTCTGAAGACGATATAGAAGCAAACCAGCGAAGAAGAGTATTCAGCATCCTCGTCGAGATCATCGAAAACGTTGCAAAATACAGTCCCGGCAAAGAACC
This sequence comes from Bacteroidota bacterium, assembly GCA_022711195.1. Next base: position 25,255 of record JAKLFN010000002.1, on the reverse strand, counting down.
CGAAGAGAAATTCGGAATGCCTGTAGCTATGATAAGATTTGAAAACAAGACCTATTCACTTACCACGGGTAACCTGATCCTTAATGATAAGGTTCCGCATCTGAAGGAGAAACTTGAAATAATTAACCAGTACGATAAGGTGGGACTGAAGGAGTTATTCAGGAGATCATTGTCCGATCAGTCAATTAACCCCGAAAGCACCGGCAGCATGGGATTGATCGATATGGCACGAAAATCGGGCAGCAAGCTGGTATATGAATTTGAGAAAATCAACGATCAGTATTCCTACTATACTCTTACGGTAAAGGTCGAAGACCAGACTGTTTAGCCGAACATCTTCATTTCGAGCTGGTTGCCATCCCAAACCGCATAACTGCTGTGTTTTATCCAGTCGCCCAGGAATACTATCTCTCCTCCGCCTTTTAAGGGGTGTACCATCGCGAGATGCCTGTGACCGAAAACAAAATAATCGATCTTCTCCTTTTCAGCCACTCTGCCGGCATACCTTATAAGATCTTCATTCTCCTCTCCCAGAAATTCGAGTGAGATGCCTTTCCCGAGCCTCGAACTTAACGACCACCTGTGGCCTATTGCAACACCAATCGCAGGATGAAGGGCAGAGTAAAGCGCCCTGAGCAGACGGTTATGAAAGATCCATAAAAGGATTTTATACCCGCCGCTTCGTGACCCCAGTCCTTCACCATGAGCTATATGGAACCTCTTCCCGTTCAGGGTCGTTGTATAAGGCCCGGTATGAATCTTCATACCACACTCCATGGAAAGATAATCGTTTACCCACATGTCGTGGTTACCTGTAAAAAAATGTACAGGCACTCCAGAGTCGGTTATAGCTGAAATTTTTCCAAGGAAACGGGTAAAACCTTTCGGGACGACATGTCTGTATTCCCACCAGAAATCGAAGATGTCGCCTACGAGGTAAATCTCTGATGCCTCCTCTGCAATTGTATCGAGCCACTTGACAATCTTCTTCTCCCTTTCCCGGGGAGGTGCACCGGCATTCAGTCCGAGATGAAAATCTGATGCAAAAAATACCTTGCCGCCGACTGCCATAATACTATTTGTTGAATAGTTGCATGAGTTTCAGCTGAAGAGCCTTCCCGTGAAGGTTGGTTGCGATAATATTACCCTGTGGATCGAAGAGGTAATTGGCCGGCACTGATTTTACATTGAAAAGAATGGCGTTTCTCGGATTTGCCGGATCCTCTTCCCTGGTGTTAATCCATGGAAGCTCATCGAACTTCACTGCTGTTCTCCATTTGTCTGCATCACCGTCGAGGCTTATCTGGTAGATTTCAAAACCTTTCCTGTTATAGAGCCGGTAAAACTCCTTGAGCTGAAGGTTCTCGGTAACACATTCCCTCGATTCTGAAACCCAGAAGGCAAGCAGCACATATCTGCCTCTCAGGGAGGAGAGCGCTACCGTCTTTCCATTGATGTCTTTTAAAACAGGATCGAGCTTTACTTCAGGAATTTCTTCGATCAGCCGGTTCAACTTTAAAGCATTGAATTGCCTCATGCCGTCTTCAAAGGTTTTGATCAGAAGCCTGGTATGCCTCGATTCGGGATAATATTTTTTGAGCGTATCGGAGGCAATCTTAAGATACTGGAGATCGCGCTGGTCGTACAACACATAGGTCTGGTCATTAAGTTTCTGGTAGAGAGCTTTGATGATTGCCAGCGACTTAACATTATTAATGATAAATTCTATATTGAACTTCCTCTGTTCCTTAGCTATTTCAAGTGCTTTATCGGAGAGTGCTTCCCTGGTTGATGCGACGCCGGATTCCGATGATGCATTCCTGTAAAGAAGGTCGAGAGAGTCGAGCCTCCGGCGCGTTTCAAGTAACCTGAGATCAAGATCCCTTACAAGTGACGAGCCTTCAGAGCCCTGAACGGTATAGCTTTTGTAAAGCTCTTCGCCGGGGAATGAAAGGGTGATTCTTTCGCCTGGTGCGGCGAGCAGGGTTACAAAGTTTTCCGATGAAAAGCCTGCCTGGTAAAAATCGGGTTCGGCAGCGGCAATTTCTGTTTTGAAATTGCCTTTCTTACTGATCTTAACCGAGTCGATAAAATCGGTTTTATTGACATCTATTTTGTTGATAACTATGTAGTCACGGGTAGAGTTTGTGATCTTGCCGCTAATCGATACAGAGTTGTTATTCCTGCAAGAGGAAAAGGCGATTACCGGGATTAGCAGGAGCAGGTATTTTCTCATTCTTATCAGTTATTGAATAGTTCAGACAATTTTTTCTGGAGCATCTCTCCGCGCAGATCGGATGCGATAATCCTGCCCTCCCTGTCGAGCAGGAAATTGGATGGAATATGTTCAAGGTCAAACAGCGGAACGACCACTGACTGCCAGTATTTAAGGTCGCTGACATGTATCCATCTTTCCAGGTGATCCTGCTCGATTCCTTTAATCCAGGCCTCCCTTGTCTTGTCGAGGGAAACCTGGTAGATCTGGAATCCCAGGTGATGATACTTGTTGTATGCTTCGACGAGGTTTGGATTTTCGTTGCGGCATGGTTTGCACCACGATGCCCAGAAATCGAGCAGTACTATTTTGCCCCTGGTTGATGATAGCATAATCGTATCTCCATCAGGACCCGGCAATGAAATTTCGGGAGCTGTAGCAGGCGCATAGAATTCAGGGGCTTTAAGTTTTTGTGCATCGAGGTCGGATTTCAGTGAAATCACCTGCTCATGCAATGATTTAACTGGTTCATAATCGGGGTACTGCCTGAACAATGATGAATCAACTTTAATAAAATATTCAAAGTCTTTTTCAGGATGAAGGATATACTCTCCCGGCGCAACCTGCTGGTACAAAGCTACGAGGCTGACCAGGGAGCTTAGATTATCATCGATATATTTTTTTGTATAGAGGTTCAGGTCGTCGAGTTGAACCTGGGCAAGAGAGTCGAGTCTGTCCATGACAGCCGCCAGCTGGTCGGCACCCATATTCCGGATATATACATCGTAGAGGCTTTTTAGCCTGGTAATGGTTCCCAGCAGCTTCTTATTGTATTCCATCATCAGTTCAGTGCCCCTCGATCCGGTAACAGAAGCCGGATAATTCAGGGAGTCCTGGTATGCTTTGATATTAATATTCTGGCCAGGTTCCAGCAGCATTGTAAGGAAATTTGTTTCATCAGTCTTGAGAAGGTAGAATGCAGGAAATCCGACTCTCCTGCTGAAGCTGAAGGTACCATCTTCAGAAATTACTGCTGAGTCAACAGTAATGAGATCGGTGGATCTCAGCTCGTCGAGGTAAAGAAAATTACCAGGTGCGGGGGCTAATAGTTTGCCGTTAATCTCAATATTGTTATTTTTACATCCTGCAACAATCAGGGCAGTTAATAACAAGAAAGAAACTTTTTTAATCATTAATTGGTACAGATTAAATTAAAGATCTTCAAAAATTATTGAACTGCAAAGTTATTTATTTTTTTCAGCGGCAGGTATATGGCAATTCCTAATATTTTTTAACCCCGGCTCACCGGATTGTAATGTGAATAAAAAATGTTATCTTAAAAGGCTTTTTTGCAAACACAAATTGTGATTATATGAGTTATATCAAGTTTGACAAGGGAAAAATAGTAAATCTTGAGTATTCGCTGGGAAGGGAAATTCTTAGGACAAACAGGGCAGGGTCCTATGCCTCAACAACAATCGTTGACTGCAATACACGTAAATACCATGGTTTACTGGTTTGCCCTGTCGATGAGCTGGGTGGCGGCAGATACCTGCTGCTCTCCTCACTCGATGTAACGGTAATAAACGAAAATCAGAACTTCAACATAGGAATAAGAAAATATAAAAGCGACTATTTTAGTCCCAAAGGGCACAAATATATCGAGGATTTCAGCGCCGAGCTGATCCCCATGCGTATTTACAGGGTGGGAAATGTACTTCTCAAAATGGAAAGGCTCCTCGTTCATTATGAGGAACAGCTGCTTGTAAAGTATACTGTGCTCGAAGCCACTGAGACGATGAAACTGCAGATAAGGCCATTCCTGGCTTTCAGGAGTATCCACGAGCTGACACATGCAAACCTTTCTGCAAACACCAAGATAGAGAAGATCAGGAACGGTATCAGGTCAAAGATGTATGACGGATTCCCCTGGCTCCATATGCAGTTCTCCTCAAAAGCCGAATTTATACATGTACCCGACTGGTACCTGGGTGTTGAATATATTGAAGAGCAGCGCCGCGGATATGATTATTCTGAGGATCTGTTTTCTCCAGGATTCTTTGAAATAGAAGCAAAAAAGGGTGATGAGATCGTTCTTTCGGCTTCAACAAAAGAAGAGATGCCGGCAGGCCTGATGGCTAAATTTGACAAGAACCTTGCCGGAAAGATCCCGAGAAGCAATTTTGTCAACTGTCTTCGTAATGCTGCACAGCAGTTTGTTGAGAAGAGAGGCAGTGACACATTGATTATCGCAGGCTATCCATGGTTTGGATCCTGGGGACGGGATACCTTTATTTCACTTCCCGGGATTGCCATGGCAAGGCATAAGCTGGCACTTTACAGCGATGTCCTCGACACGCAGGTCAGAAGGATGAAAGACGGATTGTTCCCGAATATGGGTACAGCCGGCAATTATGCTTTCAACTCCGTCGATGCCCCGCTATGGTTCTTCTGGGCACTCCAGCAGTATGTTCTCAGCGGTGGAAAGAACTGCTGCGAAAGATATGGAGCCGCTGCAAAATCCGTCCTGCTGGCATTTAAGAACGGTACAGGCTTTAATATCAGGATGCGGGAAAACGGACTTATCTACGCCGGTGCTCCGGGCAAATCACTGACATGGATGGATGCCGTCGTAAACGGCGTTCCTGTTACACCACGATCGGGATATGCAGTTGAGATAAATGCCCTGTGGTACAATGCTATCTGTTTCACCCTCGAAATGGCAAAAACAGAAAAAGATAAGGCATTCATCAGGGACTTTGAACATCTGCCGGAGCTGATAAAGAAATCTTTCCTGGAGCTTTTCTGGGACGATAAAATTGGATACCTGGCCGATTACGTTAATGATGAGGAAGGAAAGAATTTCTTTAAACGTCCGAATATGGTAATTGCAGTATCACTGCCATATTCCATGCTCGACAAAGACCAGATGAAGATGGTACTCGATGTTGCCGACAAGGAATTGCTTACGCCCAGGGGTCTGAGGACTTTATCGCCGGGACATAAGCTTTATAAGGGTATTTATTTCGGCAACCAGGATACAAGAGACAATGCATATCATCAGGGGACAGTGTGGCCATGGCTGCTCGGGCCGTTCTGTGAAGGATGGCTGAAGGTTTACGGCCTCCAGGGAGTACATAAAATAAGAAGCCTCATATATGGACTTGAAGAGTGTATGAGTGAACATGGTGTCTCCACTATTTCGGAAATATACGATGGCGATCCTCCGCATCTGCCCAGGGGCGCTATCTCGCAGGCCTGGAGTATAGGTGAGGTTTTAAGGATCATAGAACTGCTTGAGAACAATTATGCAAACCAGTAAAAGAGGCATAGTATGCGTGTGTTAATGTTCGGCTGGGAGTTTCCGCCACATATATCCGGTGGTCTTGGTACGGCAAGCTATGGCCTCACAAAAGGCATGGCCACGCTCGACGACCTTGAAGTGATATTTGTGGTGCCAAAGGCCTGGGGCGATGAAGATCAGAACACCGTAAGACTCATCGGGGCCAATAAGGTGCCTGTAGCTTTCAAACATATCTATTACAAAGGCACGCGACAGCCTGTGGAAAAAATTGAAGTCTCCTCAAAGATAATTCCATATACCGACCCTGAAGATTTCTGGAAAGTCACACGATCAGAAATAAACGGCCACAGGCTCTTCATCCATACCAACAAAAAAGGAATGGTAGATTTCTCAGGCCGTTACGACGGTAATCTTCTCGACGAGATCTATAAATACTCGGTCGTTGCATCGGTAATCGCCGAGGAAAATGAATTTGACATCATCCATGCACACGACTGGCTGGCATACCCCGCAGGAATTGCTGCTATGGAAGTATCTGGAAAGCCGCTCGTGATACATGTACATGCCACCGACTTCGACAGGAGCGGGGGAAATGTTAACCCCGATGTCTACCGGATTGAGAAAACAGGAATGGATGCTGCGTCGAAGATAATTACTGTCAGCAACCTTACCCGCGATATTGTAATAAACAGGTATGGTATTCATCCCGACAAGGTTGAAACAGTATATAACGCCGTAGAGCCGGTAAACATAACAGAAGACATTAAAGCCGACAAAGGTTTCGACGAAAAAGTTGTCACCTTTCTTGGACGTATTACCCTCCAGAAAGGTCCGGAATATTTCATCGAAGCAGCATACAAGGTGCTGAAAAAGATGGACAATGTAAGATTTGTAATGGCCGGCTCCGGTGATATGATGGAAAGAATGATGCGAAGGGCTGCATCGCTGAAGATCACCGACCGCTTTCATTTTACAGGCTTCCTGAGAGGCAAAGATGTATATACAATGCTGACAATGAGCGATGTGTACATTATGCCGTCAGTATCTGAACCATTCGGTATTTCGCCTCTTGAGGCAATGCAGAGCAATGTGCCTGTGATAATCAGCAAACAGTCGGGAGTGGCTGAGATACTTACACATGCCGTAAAGACCGACTTCTGGGATATAGATGCTATGGCCGATGCCATTTACGGGATTCTGAATTATCCGGCACTGGCCAGCATGTTCATTAAAAACGGGAGGGAAGAAGTGATAAGGCTGAAATGGGATAATTCGGCAAGACACGTTAAGGATATTTATGAAAGAGTGATTTGGCATAAATAAGTTATATCATGAGTGCAGCAGGCAAAAAAGCAATATGCTTATACTTTCAGGTTCACCAGCCATTCAGGCTGAAAAGATACAGATTCTTTGACCTGGGTCATGATCATTATTATTACGACGATTTCTCGAACGAATCCATTCTGAGAAAAGTAGCAGACAAATGCTACCTGCCTGCCAATAAGATAATCCTGGACCTTGTAAGGAAAAACAAGGGGAAATTTAAAATTACCTTTTCACTTACAGGCATTGTGATGAACCAGTTCAGGCTTTATGCACCTGAAGTGCTTGACTCTTTCAGGGAACTTGCAGAAACCGGAATGGTTGAATTTCTCGCCGAAACTGACTCCCACTCTCTTTCATCGCTGAAGAACAGAGCCGAATTTGAACGGCAGGTAGAAATGCATCGCGAAATGGTTCGCAATTATTTAGGAGTCGAGACAACTTCTTTCAGAAATACGGAACTGATATATTCCGATCAGATCGGATCATGGATTGCCGATATGGGTTTCAGGGCAATGCTTACGGAAGGAGCTAAGCATGTGCTGGGCTGGAAAAGTCCAAATTATCTTTACTGCAATTCAATAAATCCGCGCCTTAAGGTATTGCTGCGTAATTTTGTCCTCAGCGACGATATAGCTTTCAGATTTTCAAACAAGCAATGGAGTGCATGGCCTCTTACAGCAGATAAATACGCCTCATGGCTGAACAAGCTTGCCCCTAAAAGCGAACTTATAAATATCTTCCTCGACTACGAAACATTCGGAGAGCATAACTGGAAAGAGACAGGAATCTTCGATTTCCTGCAACATATGCCGGCTGCCATCCTGAAAAAAACACCATTCAGATTCATGACACCCACAGAGGTTGCCGAATCGCTGCAGCCGGTCTCGGCTATAAGCGTCCCCTCTCCAATATCGTGGGCCGATGAAGAAAGAGATATTACAGCATGGCTGGGCAATGAGCTGCAGGCCGCCGCGCTAGATAAATTATATGACCTCTCCGATAAGGTTAAAAAGTGTAATGACGAAATGCTGCTTAAAGACTGGGAATACCTGCAGTCAAGCGATCATTTCTACTACATGGCAACAAAATTCTTTTCCGACGGCGCTGTACATGCATATTTCAATCCCTACGACACTCCGTACGATGCGTTCATGAATTATATGAACGTGCTTAGTGATTTTGAGATCAGGGTCAAGAGATTCTTCCCGGTAAGCAGTGAGCAGGAACATATCTCAAAACTCGAAAAGATAATTGCAGAAAAGGATCTTTTGATCGAAAAACAGACTAAGGAAATCCATAAATTAATGGGGAAACCTGAAAAAGCTGCAAAGAGCACGAGGTCTTCTGCAAAAAAGGAGGCTCCTGCTTCTCTCCGTGAGCTCGCCGCAAAACTGGCGGAGACAAGCCTCAAAAAAGCGCCGGTTAAGAAAAAGAAGCCAACCGTCTCCGCAAAGACAAAGAAAACCGCTAAACCGGTTGTCAGAAAAACTGCAGAAAAAAAGGCTTTGAAAAAATCTCCTGCCAGGAAAACAACGGTTGCAAAAACAACAAAAAAAGTGAGCAGAACAAAAAAGTAAACTCTGAATATCATTAATAATCAATCATAAAATGAAGGTTGAATTTATCTTTGAAACCAGCTGGGAAGTTTGTAATAAAGTCGGGGGGATACACACCGTAATATCTACAAAAGCCCTTAACATTATTGAAGAGCTTGGTGATAACTACATTCTTATCGGTCCTGATGTATGGCGTGAAGATGTCAGGAACCCCGAATTCATTCCCGACGAGTCTCTCTTTGCCGAATGGAAAGCCAGGGCTGCTACAGATGGGCTGAGAGTAAAAACAGGCCGCTGGAACATCGCCGGAAAACCAATAGTAATGCTAATCGATTTTACACCATACTTCGGTCAGCAAAACGAAATCTTTGCCCGCTTCTGGGAGACATATAAGCTCGACAGCATCTCCGGACAATGGGATTATGTTGAACCCGCTCTCTTTGGATACGCTGCAGGAAAAATAATAGAGAGCTTTACAATATTTTATCACGATCATCATAATATCGTAGCCCAGTTCCATGAGTGGATGACGGGTACAGGAATTCTGTACCTGAAAAAGAATGCACCCTGGATAACCACCTCTTTCACAACACACGCAACCGTCCTGGGCCGCTGCATTGCAGGCAACAACAGGCCGCTCTACGGAAAAATGAAAGAGTATGTACCACAGCAGGTAGCCAGGGAATTCAATGTTGTCGCAAAACAGTCACTTGAGAAAACATCCGCAGCAGAAGCAGATGTATTTACTGCTGTGAGCAAGCTGACCGGTAATGAATGTACACATTTCCTGGGTAAAGACGTTGACATAGTAACACCCAATGGTTTCGAAGATTCATTTGTTCCTCCGGCTGAAGTTTTCGGGGAAAGAAGAAACAGCGCAAGGGCAAAGCTGAAGAGTGTTGCCGAAGCAGTCCTTGGCTATAAGCTCTCAGATGATTGTGTCCTTATTGCCAACAGCGGAAGGTATGAATTCAGGAACAAGGGTGTCGACATTTTTATCGACTCTCTCGGCGAACTCAATAAGAAAGATAAGCCCGGAAAAGAAAGTGTGGCATTTATAATGATGCCGGCATACCACAAAGGACCACGGCAGGATCTGATTGATATCCTCTATAATAATGGCCAGCAAAACGGAGGCGACAGATACCTTACACACAGCCTTCATTATCCGTCAACCGACCCTGTATTACAGAGAATTGCGGCAAACCATCTGCATAACGATGAAAAGTCGCAGGTGAAAGTAATCTTTGTTCCTTCATACCTCAATGGTAACGACGGGATCTTTAATATACCGTATTATGACCTTCTTATAGGATTCGACCTTACAGTATTCCCTTCATATTATGAACCCTGGGGATATACTCCTCTTGAGAGCCTGATGTTCTCAATACCCACTGTAACTACTTCACTTTCAGGTTTCGGACTCTGGGTCAGGGACTATTTCCGGGAACCGGGTAACGGGATCTCGGTTATCGACAGGACCGACGATAACGAAAGCAGGGTAGTTAGCGATATCCGTGATTTCATGTCGAAATTCATCGGTCTGACCGATGATGAAGTCAGGGAAGCCAGGGCAAAGGCACACGAGATATCACGTATTGCCATGTGGGACAGTCTTGTCCAGCATTATTTCACAGCCTACGACAAAGCCCTTGATAAAAGCGGCGACAGGCGTGAAGAACCACGGGAGTTTGCAGGTTTTGTTGAGGCTGCAGGCGTTCCTGTACGGAAACCACACCAGGTACCGGTCTGGAAAGATATCTATGTCCAGAGTGATGTGCCCGAAAGACTTGCATCTCTCAAAGAGCTCGCCAATAACTTATGGTGGTCGTGGAACACCGAAGCAGAGTCGCTGTTCAAACGTATGGATCCCTCACTGTGGGAAGATGTCAAACATAATCCGAAGCTGCTGCTCGAAAAAATAGATTACAAACGGCTACTGGTACTTGAAGACGATGAGGAATTCATTGCCGACCTGGGAACAGTCACTTCAGCATTCAGAGATTATATTAACCGCCCCGATGATAATGAAAAACCAACAGTGGCTTATTTCAGCATGGAATTCGGCATACATCCATGTTTGAAGATATACTCCGGAGGCCTCGGAATTCTTGCAGGCGATTACCTCAAGGAAGCCAGTGATTCAAACATTAAAATTATAGGTATCGGACTCCTTTACCGGTTTGGTTATTTCAGGCAGAAGCTTGGCCCTAAGGGAGAACAACTGGCAATTTACGAGGCAGAGGAATTCTCAAGGCTGCCGATAAACCCGATCAAGGATGATAATGGCAATCACCTTTCTGTAAGCATGGTCTGGCCGGGAAGAACCGTAAAGATCAGGGTTTGGGAGGCAAAAGTCGGGAAAGTCAGCCTTATTCTTCTCGATACCGATTTTGATGATAATCTTCCTGAAGACCGTACAGTGACACATCATCTTTACGGGGGCGATATAGAAAACAGGCTGAGACAGGAACTGATTCTTGGTATTGGCGGAATCAGAGCCCTGACCGCCATGGGGCTTCATCCCGATGTATATCACAGCAACGAAGGACATTCAGCTTTTATCAGTCTCGAACGGCTCAGGACAATGATTGAGGAGAACCACCTTACATTTAACCAGGCTCTCGAAGCAGTGAGGGCATCAACACTTTTTACAACACATACTCCCGTACCTGCCGGGCATGACGCATTCGAAGAAGATCTGCTCAGGAAATATATTTCACATTATCACAGCAGGCTTAACATAACATGGGACGAACTGATGGCTCTCGGCCGTTGCGACACCGATATGGAAAGGAAATTCAATATGAGCTTCCTGGCTACACGCATGTCGCAGGAAGTAAACGGAGTCAGCAAACTTCACGGTGAAGTCAGCCAGGGAATGTTCAATAAGCTATGGCCCGGGTACCTTAAGGAAGAACTGTTTATCGACTATGTGACCAATGGCGTACACCATCCTACCTGGACAGCTCCGGAGTGGAAAGATATCTACAGAGAAATACTCGGTACCGATAACTTTGATCAAACCGACAGGAAACTGTGGGAGAAACTCTATAATGTCGATGACAAGAGAATCTATGAAGTAAAGAAAGGTCTTAAAAAGAGCCTCTTCGACAATATCAGAAAACGGCTTCAGACCGATATGATTCAGAGGCATGTTAGTCCCAGGACACTTATGAATATCAGCAGTCATCTCGATGAGAATGCACTGACGATAGGTTTTGCAAGGCGTTTTGCAACATACAAGAGAGCTACACTTATTTTCCGCGACCTCGACAGGCTTGCACGTATAGTAAATAATCCGCAGAAACCTGTTCAGTTCATATTTGCCGGGAAGGCCCATCCTCACGACGGAGGCGGTCAGGACCTTATAAAAAGGATACTTGAGATATCACAAATGCCTCAGTTTACCGGGAAGATCATTTTCCTTGAAAACTACGACATCGAACTCGCCAAATATCTTGTCCGGGGAGTCGATATATGGCTCAACACTCCTACAAGGCCCATGGAAGCATCAGGTACCAGCGGCGAAAAGGCAGTGATGAACGGGACAATCCACTTCAGCGTCCTCGACGGCTGGTGGGTGGAAGGCTACAGAGCTTATGCAGGATGGGCGTTACCTAAAAAAAGAACTTTTACCAACCAGGATCTCCAGGATGATATAGATGCAGAAACGATCTATAACATGCTTGAATTTGAGATCATTCCCGCATACTATTCTTTCAACGACCAGGGTGTTCCTGTTGAGTGGGTGAGCCTCATCAAGAATACAATGACCAAAATCGCCCCGGAATTCACGATGAAAAGACAGCTCGACGACTATTACGAGAAGTACTACCAGAAACTGTTCGTCCGCAGCAGGAATCTTATCGCGAACAACTATGGAAAAGCTAAAGAGCTTGCTGCTTGGAAGCAGACCATGAGGGATGAGTGGGATACTATTGAAGTATTGAATTACAGCTTTGAGAAACCTGATGAAAACATTTATCATTCAGGGCATGATTATAAGGCGGAGATCGCTCTCAACATTCATAAAATTCCAAAAGAACATGTGGGTGTGGAATTTATTATAACACACATGAGCAAGGAGGGAGAGCATGAGTTCGTGGCAAGCAATGATTTTGTGCTGGTAAGCAGCAGGAGCGGCAAGTGCCTCTACAGGGCCAACCTGGTTCCTGAAAAGGCAGGCACTTTCTTCTACGGCATAAGGATATATCCGAAACATAAAGATCTTCCGCACAAGCAAGATTTCTACCTTCTGCGCTGGATCGATTAGATATCTGTAGCTCTTCTGATAGCCTCCCTTTTCAATACCAGGGCAGTACGGGCAGGCAGATACAAATATAGCTGAAGGGGCACATTAAGTGTTGCCCTTTCTGCTTTTCTGACGGATGTGTAGATAGCCTGACGGTCGACCCTGTCAAATCCTCCGGTTTCCGGATCATCGGTATCAATGATTATCCTGAACTTTCCCTTTACAGGAATCCCATAGTCGATGAAGGACTGTGTCGGATTGAAATTAAATACAAACAGAAGTTCGCCCCGGGTAAAGGCAATAATCTTGTCATTGCTGTTTTCGGTCAGCCTCCCTACATAAAGATCGTCGAGGATCCTGAAATCATTCTGAAGGGCAGTCATCTGCCGGTCGAATTTTGCAAGATACTGGTATTTCAGGGCATCATCTTCCAGGAGGTTCCACTGACGCCTGGCATATTTATAACTCCAGTTGTTTCCTTCGCGCGGAAAATCTATCCATTCAGGATGGCCGAATTCATTACCCATGAAGTTCAGGTAGCCGCCGCCGGCAGTGCTGAATGTCAGGAGCCTGATCATTTTATGAAGCGCAATGCCCCGGTCGACAACAAGAGTATGGTTCTGTTTAGTCATCCCGGTATACATTTCGGCATCTATCATTCTGAATATTAATGTTTTATCACCGACCAGCGCCTGGTCGTGCGATTCACAGTATGAGATGACCTTTTCTTCAGGCCTGTGTTGTGTGAGTTCATGCATCAGCAGGCCCATATCCCAGTTCTCGTCGGGTGTCTCTTTAATGAGCTTTATCCAGAAGTCAGGCACACCCATCGACAGCCTGTAGTCAAAACCAAAGCCATATTTTGAAGTGTCCGCAGCCAGCCCGGGCATCCCGCTCATTTCTTCAGCAACAGTGAGAGCCAGTGGTTTAAATTCGTGGATCATTTTATTTGCCAGGAAGAGGTACACCAGGGCATCTGTATCCTGGCCACCGTCGTAATATTCACTATACTCAGTGAAATTCTTTCCCAGGCCATGGTCATAGTAGATCATGCTCGTTATACCGTCGAATCTGAATCCGTCGAATTTATACTCTTCAAGCCAGTACCTGCAGTTCGAAAGAAGGAAATGAAGAACATTATCTTTTCCGTAGTCGAAGCAGAGTGAATCCCAGGCTACGTGATGCCGTCGGTGTCCATTATGAAAATAGAGCCCCGGCGATCCGTCAAATAATCCCAGTCCCTCATTTACATTCTTTACAGAATGGGAATGTACCAGGTCCATTATTACCCTGAGGCCTGCCTGATGAGCTGTGTCGACAAGATCTTTAAGTTCTTCGGGAGTCCCGAATCGTGACGATGCAGCAAAGAAATTTGCGACATGATATCCGAACGAACCATAAAAGGGGTGTTCCTGGACAGCCATCAGCTGTATCGTATTATACCCTGCTCTGGCTATAACCGGGATAATGTTTTCGGTGAATTCGCGGTATGTACCTGTCTTTTCGAGGCTGGTGGCCATACCAACATGAGCCTCATATATTACAGGTGTTGTTGCTTTTGAAACAAAATCTCCGATCTTCCATTTATATTTTTTGGGAGGATCCCACACCTGTGCTGAGAAGATCTTGGTCTTTTCATCCTGTACCACACGGTTTGCGTATGAAGGAATACGTTCCCCGCTTCCGCCGCGCCAGTGAATACGCAGCTTATAAAGGTCGCCATGTTTAAGGGCATCGGAGGGAAGGCTTATTTCCCAGTCGCCATACTGATTAAGCCTGTTCATCCTTAATTCAGGTTTCTCTTTCCAGTCCGAGAAAGTGCCGGTGAGGGTTATACCTGTGGCATTGGGTGCATATTCCCTGAATACCCACCTCTCTTTCTGCCTGTGCAGGCCGTAATAGAAGTGCCCCATGGCAAATTCGCTGAGTGAGCGCGTATCGGCGAGATGTCTCTCCTTTAAAAGGCATTTCTCAATACGTTCATCTATTGTCCTTGTGAATGGTTTCAGCCACGGGTCAATTGTGTGGAATTTTAAAGGACTGCTCTTCATGCATCAGGTATCTTCGTATAAAAATACAAAAAACTAAATGATTAAGAACCGTGGATTTGTAATGCTTTGTTAATTTTGGGACTATGCAAATTCACCGGGGATATAATAAACTGATGCTGAAAGATCCTGTTGTTACGATGGGTATCTTCGATGGTGTTCACCGTGGTCACCGTGCACTTATCGACACTGTAGTCAGGCGTGCCTCATCGTCGGGAGGTGAATCGGCAGCGATAACCTTCGATCCCCATCCGAGGCTGGTTCTCGACAGCAGGAACACAAACCTGGCATTCCTTAATTCGATGGATGAAAAGATCCAGCTCCTGGAGAAGGCAGGTATTGATAACCTGATCATCATTGAGTTTACACCCGCCTTCAGTAAAATGAGAGCCTGCGATTTTGTAAGTGAGGTGCTGGGCAGAAAGATAGGCACCAGGAGACTTGTTTTAGGACACGATCATCATTTCGGGTATAAAGCCGAAGGCAATGCAGCGACAATAAGCGATTGTGCGGCAAAGATGGGATTTTCCGTTGAACAGATACCCGGGCTCAGGTCGAAGGAAGGACCTGTGAGCTCTTCACTGATAAGGGAGGCACTGCTGGCCGGTAATCTTGATAATGCAAACAAGTGGCTCGGCTATTGCTATTCGATGAAAGGCGAGGTGGTAAGAGGAAAGAAGATCGGCAGGAAGCTGGGATTTCCCACGGCAAACATTAATCCAGGTTACAGGTACAAGCTTATCCCTGCCAACGGAGTATATGCCGTTGAGGTATTCGTGACAGGCGAAAGACATACAGGAATGCTGAGCATTGGTACAAATCCAACTGTAAATACAGACCTGTCGGAAAGGTCAGTGGAAGTCCATATATTTGATTATGAGCAGGATATTTATGGACAGGAAATTGCGGTAACCTTCAGGTACAGGCTCAGGGATGAGGTGCGTTTCGATTCTGCCACGGACCTTGCCGTACAGATGAGAAATGACAGGGAGGTGGCATTAAGACTGCTCCGATGAACAACTGCAATTTTATTTTGTTAAATTTGCAGGCTCAAAATAAAATTTAGATGACGACAGTGATGCAAAAGCTTGATTATAAGGTAAAGGATATTTCGCTGGCCGGTTTTGGCAGGAAAGAAATTGAGATTGCTGAAAAAGAGATGCCGGGACTACTGGCTATCAGAAGAAAATATTCGGCCGAAAAGCCTCTGAAGGGAGCAAGGATAACAGGCTCTCTGCACATGACAATTCAGACAGCTGTGCTCATAGAAACTTTAAAGGAGCTTGGCGCTGATGTGCGTTGGGCCAGCTGCAATATTTTTTCAACCCAGGATCATGCTGCAGCTGCAATAGCAGAAGCAGGCATCCCTGTTTTTGCCTGGAAGGGCGAATCGCTCGAAGAGTACTGGTGGTGTACAGCACAGGCACTTACATTCCCCGGTGGAAAAGGACCTAACCTGATCGTCGACGACGGCGGTGATGCATCTCTCCTGGTACACCTCGGCTATAAGGCAGAAAAAGATCATTCAGTCCTGAATAAAAAACCGGAAAGCAGGGAAGAGGGTATCATCCTTTCAACCCTGAAAGAGCTTCTGGTCTCTGAACCCGGAAAATGGCAGAGAGCAGTCGCTGAACTGAAAGGCATATCAGAAGAGACCACAACCGGGGTGCACAGGTTATACCAGATGATGGAGAATAATGAGCTCCTGGTTCCGGCAATAAATGTCAACGATTCCGTGACAAAATCGAAATTCGATAATCTGTACGGATGCCGCGAATCGCTTGCCGATGGCATTAAAAGGGCTACCGATGTGATGATTGCCGGTAAAGTAGTGGTTGTTTGCGGCTATGGCGATGTGGGCAAAGGCTGTGCAAAATCAATGAGATCGTACGGCGCCCGGGTGATAGTAACCGAAATAGATCCGATATGTGCACTCCAGGCAGCCATGGAAGGATTCGAAGTGAAAACAGTCGAGGAGACTCTTGCAGAGGGAAATATTTATGTTACCGCAACCGGCAACAGGGATATTATTACCCTTGAGCACATGAAAAAGATGAAGGACCAGTCGATAGTATGCAATATCGGCCACTTCGATAATGAGATACAGGTCGACAACCTGAATGAATTCAAGGGGATATCGAAAATAAATATCAAACCGCAGGTAGATAAATATGTCTTCCCCGACGGGCATGCCATTTTCATCCTTGCTGAAGGCAGGCTTGTGAACCTGGGCTGTGCAACAGGTCATCCCTCATTTGTGATGAGCAACTCATTCAGCAACCAGACTCTGGCACAGATCGACCTCTGGAAAAAAGATTATAAGATCGGGGTTTACAGGCTGCCCAAGCAGCTTGACGAAGAGGTTGCAAGGCTTCATCTCGATCAGCTTGGTGTTAAGCTGACAGTCCTTACAAAAAACCAGGCCGATTATATAGGTGTCGCAAAAGAGGGCCCTTACAAGCCAGAACATTACAGGTATTAGTAATTTATTACAGTCAGATACCTGCCATTAAGGATTGTCCTGTAGTTCTTTAACGGGTATCTGCCCGGCCCTGAAGCCGGTGTGCCTGACGCTGCAAGTGCATATACAGTTCCGCATACAGGACAGGTAGCTACAGTGAAATCAGCAACTACTTTTACCGAGCGGCCATCCGTTACATAATCATGCGGACATGTTCTGTCGTAGGCATAATATGCATCGGCGCCCGAATATATTATTATTCCATTGCCTTCAAATCCGCCGGCATACCTGCGATAATCAATCCTCAGGTCAGAAGCATCGACAGTATCAGATCCTATCATGCCGTTAATTGACGGGAAATCCATCAGATCAATAGTAAAGTCGACATACGTGTAGGGTATTACATCATTGGTTTTCTTATTACAGGAGCTCAGAAAAACCATTATTGCCGGCAGAAAGAAAAATATTTTTAATTTTGATATCGTTGACATTCCGGTTTTATATTGATGCAAATTTAGTATTAGCAACGGAATTGTAACGGCAGGTAAGAGACCTTTATTTTAAAATTGGAGCAATGAAGATTATGTCATACGGTAAAATCCTTGTTCTCTTCATAGTATTGATTTTTTCATATACTAGCGGAGAAGCCCTCGCTTCTGGCATGACTCCGGCACTTATACAGCAGAAAGCATCCTCAAAAAAGCCGGTGAAACAGAAAAAAGTCCGGGTAAAAGGCCCGCGCTCAGCAGCCAAAGCACAGAAAGATGCTGATAAGAAGGAGAAACAGCAGGACAAGGATTATGCAAAGTTTGTTAAGGAAAACCAGAAGCGGTCGATCCAGATACAAACACCTGAGGTTCAGGAGCGTATGAAGCAGAACATAAAGAATGCAAACGCAAATTCAAAAGCCAGGAGGAAAAGCAATTCCATGCGGACTAAAAGAGCCGGTCAGAAGTACAGGTAGCTCGCCAATGGAAAAGTGATCTTGTAATCATCTTATTGTCAGGTTTTTTTTGGAATTATTGTAAAAATTTGCTATATTTGTTTTATGAAGAGTTCCGGAAGTTCCGGAATTCTTCGTCTTTTTATAATATAACAGCAGACAATGTCAGAGTTATTATACAACACGGAAGAGGGTCTTCAGAAGCTGAAGGACGAACTTGAACAGCTCAGGACTGTTGAAAGACCCGGTATATCAAGGTTGATTGCCGATGCTAGGGATAAGGGCGACCTGACTGAGAATGCGGAATATGCCGCAGCCAAGGAAGCACAAGGCATGCTTGAGGCAAAAATAGCCCGGCTGGAAGATATTATTGCCAGGTCGAGGATCATTGATGAATCCAAAATTGATACCAAAACAGTCAGGATACTCAACAAGGTAAGAATACGCAATAAGGTTAACAATGCCGAGATGGAATACCAGCTGGTTCCTGAAAGTGAAGCTAACCTGAAACAGGGTAAGATAGCCGTTAATTCACCTATTGCCCAGGGCCTTATCGGCAAACAGGTAGGTGCTGTGGTGGAAATAAAAGTCCCCTCCGGCATTATTCCCTTTGAGATTATATCTATATCCATGTAGCTTATTGATAATAAGAGAGATGGCCTCAATTTTCACAAAAATCATTAATGGCGAGATCCCATGCTGGAAAGTGGCTGAGGATGATAATTATTTTGCATTTCTCGATATTAATCCCCTGAGGGAAGGACACACACTTGTTGTTCCCAAACATGAAACCGACTATATCTTCGATCTCGACGATGAAAAACTGGCCGGAATGATTCTTTTTTCAAAAAAAGTCGCCTCAGCAATTAAGGAAGCGATCCCCTGCTCGAGAATCGGCGTGGCTATCCTCGGCCTCGAGGTGCCTCATGCACATATCCACCTTGTACCGATGGATTCGATGGAGGATGTGAATTTCAGAAACCCCAAAATGAAATTTACCCCTGATCAGTTCAGGGAAACAGCTGAGAAAATCAGGTCGAAGGTAACTCTTTGATTTTTCCCCGGGAAACCATTAATTTTACAGGATAATTCAGCTCGCTGCATGAGTTATCTGTATGATTTGTGGGACGATGTGATCAGTCTTCTCTTTCCAAGGCTTTGCCATGCATGTGGAAATCACCTGCTCAGGAATGAGAATCTTATCTGTACAGAATGCCTGGTGCTTATTCCACGTACAAACTACCACAGTAAAGAAGATAATCCTGTGGCAAGATTGTTCTGGGGGAGGTGCAGGATAGAAAGGGCTGCCGCATTTTCCTTTTATAATAAAGACAGCAGGATAAGGAAGCTGATCCATAAGCTTAAATACAAGGGAATTAAAGAGCTGGGTTATGAGCTGGGTATGATATATGGCAATACCCTTGCAGGATCAGAGTTTATCAGGGATATTGATCTGATAATACCTGTTCCTCTGCATCCTTTAAAGGAGAGAGTGCGAGGTTTCAACCAGAGCGAGATCATTGCCAGCGGATTCTCTGAAGCAACCGGTCTGAGGATTGACAATGGTATACTTGTACGTCCATCTCTTTCTGAAACACAGACACGGAGGTCGAGATATGAAAGGTGGGAGAATGTCGAGGGTATTTTCAGTGTCACCTGCCCTGAGAAAATCGCCGGCAGGCATATCCTGCTGCTCGATGATGTTATCACTACAGGTTCAACGATGGAGTCGTGTGCTGTCGAGCTTCTTAAGGCTGAAGGTGTGAAAGTAAGCGTTGCAGCCCTGGCGGCGGCAGTGCTCTGAATGGAAAAAAATAACTACTTGACCCTGCCCGGATTCTTCTTCATGAATTCCTTCCAGCCGGAATAAGATTTTCCGGCAGAGATTTTATTTTGCGACTGGTAGAAATGACACATTGCAGCAGCAAGTCCGTCAGTGGCATCAAGCTTCAGATCTGTATTTTTAAATTTAAGCAGATTCATAAGCATGGATGCAACCTGTTCCTTCGATGCTGCTCCCTGGCCGGTGATCGACATTTTTATCTTCCTGGGTGCATATTCAAAGATCGGTATAGAATGGGTAAGTGCGGCTGCAATGGCTGCCCCTTGTGCTCGTCCCAGCTTAAGCATCGACTGAACGTTTTTGCCGTAAAAGGGTGCTTCTATGGCAAGCTCATCGGGATGGTATTTTTCAATGATGGTGAGCGTCTTCTCGAAGATATTCTTCAGCTTGAGGTAATGATCACCGGCCTTCAACAGGTCGATAGACCCGATGGCAAGCAATTCAGGCTTAGAGCCTGTGCATCTGATAACGCCATAACCGGTTATGGTTGTGCCCGGATCTATTCCAAGGATTATCCTGTCTTTCTGAACGACTTTAGCTTTTTCCGCCATTGTTTTTCTTTTCAAAATGAATGAGTCTGTGAAATACTGCCTTCCTGCTGTTCTGGAGCAGTATCCCCGAAATGATAAGTACCAGTCCTGCCGGTGTCGTAAAATATATTGGTTCACCAAGGATAAAATGGACCAGTATCAGTGACAGGAAGGGAGCAATATATACAAGATTGCTCACTTTGTCGGTTGT
This sequence comes from Bacteroidota bacterium, assembly GCA_022711195.1. Next base: position 4,563 of record JAKLFN010000002.1, on the reverse strand, counting down.
TTCAGCCATCTGAAGCGCCTTGAGCCAGAAAAGAAATGTTATCCCCATCTCAAATAGTCCAATGTAAACTGCAGCAAGAAGTCCTTTTGCTACTGTACCGGATACCTGCCACTCTTTTGTGATAAGCAAAGTGACCATCAGGTACATATAGCCAAAAAGGAAGTTCAGGAATAGCTTTATTACTTCATCCCTTTTGTCTCTGACATTAAGAATAAAATAGAGAGCCCAGAAGACAGAACTGCCCGTTGCCAGTAAAACGCCCCTGATATCTGAATGTCCGGCTTTAAAGAAATTGCCCTGAGAAGCAATCACATAGACACCTGCAAAGCTGATGAACAGGGCGATATAGCTCCTGGTTTTTATTTTCTGCCGTAGTAAGGGAACAGAAAGAAAAACCAGGATAATAGGCCAGATCATATTTAGCGGCTGTGCAATCTGTGCAGGAAGGAGCTTGTAGGCGTTAAGGAGAATAATATAATAAATAAATGGATTTATGAAGCCCAGAAGGGCAGAACCCAGCAATTCTTTACCTGAGTTTCTGAAAAGAAGGCTGGTTTTCTGTTGAGCAATTATAATAACCAGCAATACTGAAGCAGATGTACCTGAAGCGATTGTCAGAATGGGTAGTATGCCAAGTTCCTGCAGACCGATCTTAAACGCAGTAGGAACGGTAGCCCAGAGAAGAATGGCTAGCAGAGCATATAAATAGGATTTTCCTGAAGCATTCATATTCTAATGAAGTAAAAACACAGAACATTTGAACTGAGAAGTAAGAGGTTCTGCATTCTGAGTTCGATTGTTCTGAGTTCTTTCTTCAGAAATGTTTTAGTCAATAATACTAAATCCAGTATAAGGCACAAGGATTTCAGGTACCATAATACCTTTTTCCGTCTGGTTATTTTCAAGTATTGCGGCTACGATCCTTGGAAGAGCCAGGGCACTTCCGTTAAGTGTATGTACAAGCCTTGTCTGTTTTTCGTTTTTCTCCCTGAACCTGCATTTAAGCCTGTTCGACTGGAACGATTCGAAGTTGGAGGTAGAGCTTACCTCGAGCCATCTTTTCTGTGCTGCCGACCACACCTCAAAATCATAGGTTAGTGCCGAAGTAAATGACATATCGCCGCCACACAGCCTCAGTATCCTGTAAGGCAGGTTAAGTTTGGAGATAAGGCTTTCGACGTGCTTCACCATCTCTTCAAGCGCTGTGTAGGAATGATCGGGATGTGCTATCTGGACGATCTCAACCTTATCGAACTGATGGAGCCTGTTGAGGCCCCTGACATGTGCGCCCCACGAACCGGCTTCCCTCCTGAAACAGGGTGTATAACCTGCATTTTTAATGGGAAGCTCCGAGGCGTTGAGAATAACATCCCTGTATATATTTGTTATTGGAACCTCTGCCGTGGGTATCAGGTAGAAGTTGTCGATGGATGCATGGTACATCTGTCCCTCCTTATCGGGAAGCTGTCCGGTGCCAAAACCTGAATCTTCATTGACCATAATGGGAGGCATTACTTCACGGTAGCCTGCTTTTCCGGCTTCATCGAGGAAGAAATTGATAAGGGCTCTTTCAAGCCGGGCGCCTTTACCTTTGTAAACCGGAAAACCTGCCCCTGTGAGCTTAATACCCAGGTCAAAATCAATTATGTCGAATTTTTTAATAAGATCCCAGTGTGGAACTGCATTTTCGGGAAGAGATGGCATTGTACCTCCCTCCCTGACTTTTACATTGTCGTCGGCGCCATGTCCTGGTGCTACCGAATCATGAGGCAGGTTAGGCAGTTTGACAATCTCATTTTTAAGCTGTTCATCGAGGGGGATCAGTTTCTCGGAAAGAGCTTTTATTTCTTCTTTAAGCTTATATGTTTTTTCCTTGGCAGCTTCAGCCTCGCTCTTTTTTCCTTCCATCATCAGCGCTCCCACTTCTTTGGCGATCTTGTTCGCCTCGCCCTGCATAAGGTCGGTACGGGTCTGGATATCACGGCGTTCTGCGTCGAGCGCTATTATCTTTTCAAGGAGATCCTTTGCGTCGAAGTTTTTTATTTTGAGACGTTCGGCGATAAATTCTTTTTTCTCACGGATAAGACTTATGGTAAGCATAATAAAGGTATTATTAATAAAAAAAAGCAGGCTCCTGGTAAGCCTGCAGTAAAAGTATTAAAAAACTCCCGAAAATTCTTTTCTGTAAGGTAAAAGAATTACGGGAGTTAAATTCATTAAGGCCGGGAATTACTCACTTACCGGTTTCACCGATACGTATGACCTGTTATCTTTTTTCTTTTTGAATTCTATTTCACCGTCGGCGAGTGCATACAGTGTATGGTCTTTTCCGAGCCCTACATTGAGGCCTGGATTATGTTTTGTGCCACGCTGGCGGACGATAATATTTCCGGCTTTGGCGATCTGGCCGCCATAGAGCTTTACACCCAGCCGCTTGCTTTGTGAATCGCGGCCGTTTCTTGAACTGCCTGCCCCTTTCTTGTGTGCCATAATAAAAAATATTAAGTGTTCCTGATATTATTATTTACCTGATTTTTTTGCAGCCGGTTTCTTCTCAGCTGTCTTTTTTGCAGCCGGTTTCTTTTCAGCCGCTTCGGTTTTTTTAGCAGCCGGCTTCTTTGCTTCAGCTTTCTTTTCCTTTACAGGTTCTTCAGCTGCGGCAGGCGCCTCTTTCTTTGCTGCATGCTTCTTTGGTGATGTTTTTCCGTTGATACTGATTATCTCAACCTGCGTAAAGTTCTGACGATGTCCGTTTTTTACACGGTATCCCTTTTTTCTTTTCTTCTTGAAAACGATAACTTTTTCGCCCCTTACTTTATCAATGACTTTTGCCTGTACAGTAGCATCCTTTACTGTTGGTTCGCCAACTGTAACTTTCCCGTCTTCATCAATCAGCAGGACATGGTCAAAATCAATCTGTTTGCCATCTTCAACATCAAGACGATGTACAAAAATCTTTTTACCCTCTTCAACTTTAAATTGCTGACCAGCAATCTCGACTATTGCGTACATTTTTAACTTTATTATGTTACTCCGTGAGGCGTATCAGGATACTTGCCGGATAACTTTAAATTGCCCCTGCGGATTTCTCTTAAATCGGACTGCAAAGATAAATAAAATAGATTATTAACAAACCGGTTATGATAAATATTTTGAAACAGCCTCAAATAAAAGCTCTATAATAGTTATATTTGTTCAGAAGAGCACCTAAGTTGTAATTATGATCATAACTGACTGACATGAAAAGAGTTAAGCTGAAAGTTATGGGAATGTCCTACAGCCAGACACAATCAGGTGCCTATGCCCTGCTGCTGATAGAGGAGAATGGCACCAGGAGAATACCGATAATAATAGGTGGATTTGAAGCCCAGGCAATAGTAATTAAGCTTGAAAACCTTGAGCCTCCACGACCCCTGACACATGACCTGTTCAAGAAACTTGCCGACCAGTTTAAGATCTCTGTTACCGAGGTAATGATACACAAGCTGGAAGAAGGTGTCTTTTATTCAAAGCTTGTGTGCAATGATGGTAAAAATGAATTCTCCATCGACAGCAGGACATCGGATGCAGTGGCTCTGGCACTGCGTTTCTCATGTCCTATCTACATTGCTGAGGAGATACTCGAGAAAGCCCAGCTCACGAACAGCCCTGCCGATGAAGAGCTGAACGGAGCAGGCGAGACAGAGATCAGGGAAGGAAAGGAAGGCAAATATGATACTTATTCCGATGATGAACTGTTTAAAATGATAGATGATGCGGTAAAGACAGAAGATTACGAAAAGGCAGCATCAATAAGAGACGAAATTGATAAAAGAAAAAAGAAACACGGTTAACTCTTTTCGCCACGGCTGCACAGCAAAAGCTGATGCATATTGCTTTCAAATGTGTAAAATCAAAACCAGAAAAATATTTATGAAAAGGATTATTTTTTCAATTCTTGCAATGTTCCTGTTTTTTACAGCCGGCTTCGGCAAGGATTACATTCTGACCTCTCCCGACGGGAAAATTGTTGTTACAGTAAAGCCTGGTCCGGGATTCGAATGGTCGGCAGCATACAATGGCAAACCTGTCGTTTCCTCGGCAAAAGGAGGTATGATGCTCGGCAACGGAACCTTGCCCGGTGAATCTGAAATAATCAGAAAAACACTCTTCGGAAAGATTGATGATGTAATAATCCCGGTTGTCGCCACCAAACGGTCAAAAATCGAAGACCGGTGCAATACCCTTCATATAACATTCAGGTCGGGCCTCACCATTCAGTTCAGGGCATACAACGACGGTATTGCCTACAGGTATGAAACTTCGCTTAAGAACGACATAATCGTCAGGAAGGAAATTGCCGACATAACATTCCCCGGTGGGACAAAATCGTGGTATCCTCTTGAAGATGGTTTTATGTCGCATAATGAAAGACTCTATAAATACACCACGCTCGACACAATAACAGATAAGCACCTGGCCAGCCTGCCAGCTCTTTTCGTTACCAACGGAATTAATGTTCTCATCACAGAATCGGATATCATCGACTATCCCGGGATGTGGATAAAAGGCTCAGGACCGGGA
>JAKLFN010000199.1 GCA_022711195.1 Bacteroidota bacterium | reverse complement strand
AGAAGTATTCGCGGGATGTTGCCTACACAACAGGGACACACATGCCAGTCGTAGCGCATCTCATTGGAAGAAAGAGGATTGTCGTAAAAGAAATTCTTCCCCTGAAGGTCGAGTGATCCAAGCAGTGCATTATACATTGTCTCTTCGTACAGATCGGCATATTTTGCATCGTGGTAAGCCAGGTTCATTTTGTAATGGAAGAAGATCAGTCCGCAGCTTGAACATGCTTCACAGTAGGCATCGTTGCCCAGTGAAAAATTGTCACCGAATCCCTCTGATGTTTCTCCGCTGCCTATACCGCCAGTGACATAATATTTCTTGTTTACAATATTATCCCACAATGAGACGACCGCGCTCTGGTAATCTATATCTCCGGTTTCAGCCGCTACATCAGCCATAGCCGAATAACTGTAAACAGCCCTTACAGCATGTCCTACAGCCTCATACTGTTGCTGCACAGGCACATGGCTCTGGTCGTATTCACTTCCTCCTCCGCGGTTATCGAGCAGGAATTTTGCCAGCTTTATGTAACTGTCTCCGCTTCCGTTTCCCTCCATATCATTAACAAACCTTCCGAACCTTACCAGTGCCTGTTCCATTTCCTGGTGCCCGTCGTACCATGCTTTCTTCCCGGGTCCGATATTAGCGACCCAGCAGTCGGCAAGCTTCCTGGCAGCATCGTACAGCCTCCTGTCGGTTCCTTCGGTAAGGGTATAGTGGTTTATCGCAGATTCAATAAAGTAGCCTGCAACATAGCCTTCATGGTTCCCCCGGGTTGCCGGAGCCCATCTCTCCTTCCATCTTGTTGTGTCGCGAAGGGTAAATGCTGTATGCAGGTATCCGTCAGGCTCCTGGGCCGAAAGCACAACAGGTATCCACCTTTCAAGAGTCTTCCTCATGTAATCCTGGGCGGCGATTATCTCCCTGTCACCCTGAGGATCTACCATCAATGCTATGCACATCGATTCAATTGTCTGATGGACCCATGCATTTGAGAAAACATAGCCCAGATGTCTGCCGTGAGGTTCGCCACGAAGCGCTTTTGCCGCTTCAATAAAGTTGTCAAGGCCCCCCTGTCCTGTTGGCAGGTCGGTCCTTTCTATCTGTCTTATGCAATGTGGTATCCAGTTAGTGATCAGAACCTTAGCTCTTGCATTCCATAATGGGCTATCTATTTTGTATCTTTTTGTGTAGACAACATCGAGTCTTTTGTTTTCAGGAGGAACAAGAGCTTTCACCTTCAATTTAGAAGAAGAACTCATTTTTCCTGTCCGGGATGTTAACGTAATAATATAATCGCCGGGTGCTGAAAATGAAGCCGTGGTCACTGTTGCTTCAGGATCAGCGAATTCCACAGGAGCGGGACCTTCTGCGGTCCATCGCGTATCCTTCAGCGGCCCTGTCGATCTGATTACTGCCGAAAGATATGTTTTTCCGCCCGCGATCACGCTCCTGTCATGGCCGGCCTGTATTACAGGTGCAACCTGCGGTGAGCCTTTTGACTTATAGACCTTCCACTCAAGAATGACTGGAACATTTCGCTGAACCGAATCAATTTCTATTAAAAGCCTGGTAGTTGAAACTTCCTTAAAAGTTGTGGAATTAAACTCATCGTTAGCTAATCCGAGCCCTGCAGGATTCTCAACCGGAACGAAATTCTTCCCGTCCCAGTAGCTGAATCTGTATGCCGCCGGAAGCTTTAACAGGCTGTCATAATTGTACCAGAAAACGGCAGTCTCATCTATGTTGACCGGATTCTCCCAGGAACATACGAATCTCTGCACACCGGGTCGCTGAGGGCGTCTCTGCTGGCCCTGCCCTGTCATTCTCTGCCTCATGCCCGATGGAACACTGTCAGGAATAAGACCGTCATTCAGGTAAGATGCTTCAATTGTTGTGCCACGCGTCTGGAGAGTAACATCAGCCAGGACAGCAAGATTGGTCTTACCGGTGCATGACGATAACATAAACAGTATGCCTGTGACACCCAGCAGAACCAGTGAAATACAGATTTTCTTCATTTCGGATAAGTTTTAAATTTAAATATACAAAATAATACGAACTGCTATTTATTAATATTGGGCAGAACTATTCCAGTGAATGAACAAAGGATCATTATTGCTTCAGTCATATTACAGTGTGCTTCAAATGTGAACCAGGAAGTGTCGATTGTAAAATCAGATCATCATTTTTTTTTACACCTGACTAACTTCCGTTGAATAAACCTAAAATTCGATAAATGATGAAAAAGGAAAATCTGAAGGGAATTCTCCTGTCATGCATTTTTGTTCTCACAGGGGGATTAGTATATTCACAGGATACTGGATGCAAAGTGATGATGCCTTCCTTGTCGGGCACCTATACTGGTGAATGCAGGAAAGGGCTCGCCCACGGGCAGGGAACAGCCAGTGGAGTCGACAGTTATACAGGTGATTTCAGGTTTGGATTACCACAAGGTACCGGTGTCTATACCTGGGCAAACGGATCAAAGTATGAGGGAGGCTGGAGCAAAGGGGTAAAAAATGGTCCGGGAAAAATGGTGACTGCTGATTCAACCTATGCCGGCATCTGGAAAGATGATGCCTACATTGGCCGCGAAACAATTACTCCCTATAAGGTAACTCATGTTCAGAATGTGACCAGGTGGTCTTTCTTCAAGACAAAAAGCACCTTATACGGGATCAGGATTAGATTTTACCAGGGATCGGTAGAAGGCGGAGGACTGATAGATGTAAATATTGCCAACAGCGCCGGCGAACAATACCGTGATGGTGGAATATACGGAATACATCAACCTTCATTCCCTGTTGAGATCAGGATAAGGTTCACTGCATTAAATAGTTTCGGGGCTTCACAGTTTACAGGCGACCTGGTTTTTACAATTAATGAGCCGGGATCATGGGATGTGAAAGTTTATTACTGATCGTTAAATATTACAGAAGTATCCAGATCAAAGGACTGACCGTCTCCTGGCTGGCTTTCCCAAACAAATGATCATCATCTGAGAGAATCAGCGAAACCGGCGGGAAATGTTTTTTCCTTTTCCTGTTGATCGCACAGACTGACGCTGATTGTCAGGTTTCGGATTATTCTTATACCAGAAGAAATATTCTTTCTGCCTCTTCTTTTCCTCTGGTTTTCGTGCCACGTAAACTTTTTTACCTGTATAGGGATCGAAGCCCGTATAATATATGAGGGTGGAAAGAGTCATAGGTGTTGGAGTAAAATCCTGAACCTGCTCCGGCCGTATATCCAGATTCTTTACCTCGTTGACCAGTTCTTTCATATTTTCATCCGTGCATCCCGGATGGGAAGAGATGAAATAGGGTATTATCTCCTGCCTGATTCCCTCTCTTTTATTAATCTCATCAAATTTTAGCTTCAGTTTGCGGAAAAGTTCAAAGGGAGCTTTTCGCATAAGGTATATCACAGTGGGTGCCGTGTGCTCCGGGGCCACCTTCAGACGGCCCGAAACATGATTCTTAACCAGCTCCTCAAGGTACTCATTCTCAGCTCGTCCTGCACTTTCATTCCATTCCCGGAACAGAAGATCGTATCTAATCCCGCTTCCTATAAAAGCTTTTTTAATTCCGGGTATCCGGTTGACTTTTCTGTAAAGATTGGTCAGTTCAGCATGGTTTGTGTTAAGGTTAACGCATACTGCCGGCCAGATGCAGGAAGGCCTGGAACATTTCAGGCAAAGATCTAGCGCCTTCCCCTTCATCCTGTACATATTGGCTGAAGGGCCTCCAAGATCCGAGAGATAGCCTTTAAAATCAGGCAGCTGTGCTATTATTTCTATTTCGCGGAGTATTGATTTTTCCGACCTGCTCATGACTTGTTTTCCCTGGTGGGCAGCTATGGCGCAGAAACTGCATCCCCCGAAACAACCCCTGTGTATATTAACAGAGAATTTTATCATCTCATACGCAGGTATTGGTCCTTTTTTATCATACTTCGGATGGGGGAGATAATTAAATGGAAGGTCGAAAGAGCGATCGAAATCATTCTCCTCCATCGGAGGAAAAGGTGGATTGACTATTACCATTTTATTACCGGAAGGTTCAATCAGCCTTGCAGCGTTCATCTTGTTGGATTCCTTCTCAAATGCGACAAAGTTTTCTGCAAACTTCTTTTTGTCGGCAAGGCATTCTTCATCTGGTTCAATTTCAACGACCTGAAACGGATCGGCAGTTTTCATTGATCATGACGCGAAAAAGTCAGTCTGGCCTGAGTCTCGTTGGTGTGCTGCTGGTC
>JAKLFN010000198.1 GCA_022711195.1 Bacteroidota bacterium | reverse complement strand
CTACCTGGCTGTAGGAGCCGGACAAAACCTTCCGGAAGCAATGGTAAAACTGGCCCTCGGAATGAATGTTAAACCTTATACTGACTATAAAAAAGGGATCATTTTCGTCAGGTACTCTTTCGATCTTATTACTGACATAAATGAATTTGAGAAATTATCAATATCAGGAATACTATAAAAATCATATTTCCAATGAAAAAGCCATTTGAAAGACCATTGATAAAAAAGATCCGGGCTGGGATGCCTTCAAAATTCGGAATGAGTGTCCAGACAGATCCTGTAACTCATATTGAAAATACATCCGTTGCAGATTTAGTGAAACAGTACGGATCACCCGTTTTCGTGATTTCAGAAAAAAGTATCCGTGAAACTTTCAGGGAAGCAAAAAGAGCTTTCGAAACAAGATATCCAAAGGTTCAGTTCGCCTGGTCATATAAAACAAATTACCTCAATTCAGTCTGCAGGATCTTTCACCAGGAAGGCTCCTGGGCCGAGGTGGTGTCGGGTTTTGAATATGAGAAAGCTGTTAAAAATAATGTCCCGGGCTCACAGATTATATTTAATGGTCCGGGTAAATCGGATGAAGAGATCATTACTGCCATTGAAAATGATTCATTCATTCATATTGATCATTTCGACGAACTCTATACGATAATCGGTCTTACAAAAAGAACCGGGAAAAAAGCAAAAGTCGCGATAAGGGTAAATATGGACACAGGCATTTATCCGATGTGGGACAGGTTTGGCTTCAACTATGAGAATGGCGAGGCCTGGGATGCAATAAATAGGATAATGATGGACGGCAATCTTGAACTTGTGGGCTTGCATACTCATATCGGTACCTATATACTTTCAACCGATGCTTACAGGATAGCAATGTCAAAGCTTGCAGACCTTGCTTACAGAACCGATAAGAAGCATAACAAAGCTGTGAAGTATATTGATATTGGCGGCGGATTTGCATCAAAAAATACACTTAAGGGAGCATATTACCAGGGCCGTGACGTAGTTCCCGGATTTGATGAATATGCTGAAGCTATAACCTCGGCTCTGGTAAATTCAGAGATAAATCCTTCAAAATTACCAATGCTTATACTGGAAACCGGACGGGCCCTCATTGACGAAGCAGGTTATCTGATCGGTACGGTGCTCGCAAATAAACGTCTGGCTGACGGCAGGAGATCAACAATCACAGATACCGGTGTTAATATGCTTTTCACCTCTTTCTGGTATGATCATGAACTTCATCCTGCAAAACCGACATCGGATCATCTCGAAGAAACAACAATTTATGGACCACTTTGCATGAATATCGACGTGGTACGTAATGCAATTGCATTCCCCCTGCTGAAAAAAGGAGATAATTTTGTCATTAGAAGAGTAGGTGCTTATAACATGACCCAGTGGATGCAGTTCATTACCTACAGACCTAAAATAGTCCTGATTGATCAGAAGAATAAACTCCATATTATACGTGAATCCGAAAACCTGCAAACAGTGACCGCTCCGGAAAATCTACCTGAACATTTATCATAACATGTCATATAGTCTTAAACGTAAAATAATACTTAATTGTGCCTTTGCGCCATTTTAAACCATCCCACTAAACAAATATGCCGTCCGGAACCACAAAGGAGTATCTTAAAGGATGTATCTCAGGAATACTCAACAGCTATTCCCAGATATTTTTTTCAGATAAGAAATTATTCTCAATAATCCTTATATTGGTTTCATTTGCAGATGTTTATGCTGGTCTTGCAGGCATCCTGTCGGTTTTGGTGGCAAACATTACAGCTTTATTGATGGGGCTGGACAGGAACGTGATAAAAAAGGGTATTTATGGTTACAATAGCCTCCTGGTCGGTTTAAGTCTCGGGATATTTTATTCTCCCGGCCCTGTTCTTTTTGTCATCATTTTCCTCGCTTCAATCCTTACCCTCTTCATTTCAGTCAGCCTACACGGAGTTATAGGTAAATATGGATTGCCTTTTCTGAGCGTCCCTTTCGTTCTTGGCGCATGGATAATGACACTTGCAACAAGGAATATGACATTTCTTTCAATAAGCGAAAGGGGTATCTTTACAATAAATGAACTCTATACCCTGGGTGGCGATCCATTTGTCAGGCTTTATGAGTGGTGGAACAATATCCCTATTGTAAAACCCCTGAAAGTTTATTTCATATCACTAGGTGCAATATTGTTTCAATATAATGTATTATCCGGTATAATCCTTGCCACCGGATTATTGTATATATCAAGAATCTCCTTCACCCTTTCGCTGATGGGATTTTTTGCTGCATATTTCTTTTATGATTTCGTGGGTGCGGATATCACCGAGATCAATTACAGCTATATCGGGTTCAATTATATCCTTACCTCAATTGCCATCGGCGGATTTTTTATAATCCCTTCAGTCCGCTCTTACCTCTGGTCACTTCTTCTTATCCCTATTGTTGCCATATTATCAATAAGCCTTTATTCTATTTTTGTAACGGCAGCTCTCCCGGTCTATGCACTTCCGTTTAACCTTATCGTCCTTTTATTCCTTTATGTCCTGAAATTCAGGATCAAACCTTCAAAAAAACTTGCAGAGGTTGTGATCCAGCAGAATTCTCCTGAAAAAAACCTGTATTCATTTGAGAATGATACCGAACGTTTCAGGTATGATATGGTATCAATGAGACTACCTTTTTACGGGACATGGGTTGTGGCACAGGGATATGATGGACCAATGACCCATAAAGGGCCGTGGAGACATGCTCTCGATTTTGTCATTCATAACCAGGAGGGGAAACAATTTAAGGATAAGGGCGACCTGCCCGAGGATTATTTCTGCTATAATAAACCTGTGCTTGCTCCTGCTGACGGTACAATTGAATCCGTAACCGATAATATTGAGGATAATATTATCGGCAGGCCCAATATAAGGGAAAACTGGGGTAATACAGTCATAATAAGACATAATCAGCATGTCTTTTCTTCCTTAAGCCACCTTCGCCGGGGATCAATCGTTGTCAGACAGGGTGAACGTGTCAGACAGGGCAGTGTTATAGGTAAATGTGGTAACTCTGGAAGATCGCCTTACCCGCATCTTCATTTCCAGATCCAGACAGTGCCTTATTTAGGATCATATACCCTGAATTATCCGTTGAGTTATTTTATGGAACTTAACGAAAATGGATCCGAACTGAAAAATTATTCTGTACCGGAGTTTGACAGGTCAGTATCCAATATACAAACGAATGAACTCCTGGCAAATGCCTTTGATCTTGTGCCGGGGAAAAATTTCTGCTTTGAAATGATCAGGGACGGGAAGAAAGAGATCCTCAGATGGGAAGTGGATGCAAATGAATATAACATACCATTTATTAAATGCCTCTCATCCGGGGCAATTGCTTATTTCTCAAATGACGGTAACCTGTTCATGTTCCGCCATTACGAGGGAAAGAAAAATACACTCCTTTATTATTTTTTCCTCTCTGCATTTAAAATTCCCCTCGGATTCTACAGGGATGTAAAGATTTCAGACCAGTTCCCACTGAATCTCGTAACCAACAGATTTTTATTATTCCTTCAGGATTTCACAGCCCCGTTCTTGAAATTTGTACGGTCGGAATATATTCTGAAATATGAATATATTGACAATGAACTGATGACAACACGTATCCGTTTAGCTTCATCGTCGGTAAATTATTTTAACCGGTGGAGAACTTCAGGATATGAATTCAAAATTGAAATTGATGAAAAGGGTATTTCAACATTAACAGTCATCAATGAAAAAACTTCATTAACAGCCACAGCATGCAAAGAATATTTATAATTTCAATAATATCAGTTTTATCACTGAGCGGTTATTCCCAGATGACCATGAGTTTCAGGCAGGCTGACAGCCTTACCTATGCTCTTTACAATCAGAAAGACTGGAATCAGCTTGTAACTAAGGGAAAGGAAGCTATTAAGGCCGGACATGATTATTATTACTTGAGAATGAGGCTGGGAATAGCTTATTATGAACTGTGCAATTATGCCCAGGCGGCAAATAACTTTACCAAAGCGCTCGGATTCAATGCCGGAAATCATATAGCATCTGAATATCTTTTCTACAGTTATTATTTCTCAGGGAGATATTTCCAGGCATGGACCATCGTCCAGGAAATGAATCCTGCCGACAGGGAAAGGATTTTAAAAGAAAGCCGGATAAAGAAGAATTCACTGACTATCGAATCCTTTTATCTTAAAGCCGGAACGGAAGACATTACCTCTGATCCTGCAATAAATTTCGC
>JAKLFN010000197.1 GCA_022711195.1 Bacteroidota bacterium | reverse complement strand
CCTGCCTTCAACAGGCTTCAAGGCAACAAACATCGAACAATCGAGGGTATACGGAGCCGAGCTGGAAATGCTTCTCAATGGATCGTTCGGAAGAGTAAATGCAACATTTAACGGAGGATATACATTCATCTATCCGGTAGAATTCAGTCCTGCAACAAACAGGAATACAGGCGAATACCTTAAATACAGAAGAAAACATTCAGGTAAACTGACTGCTAACTTTTCGTGGAAAAAGCTCAGGTCAGAGTTTAGCTTCTATGCAAGATCGAAGATCCTCAGGATCGACAGCTTCTTTCTGAATGAGACAACGGGTGAGCAGATTCTTCCCGGATTCCCTGACTACTGGGCTCGACATAACACAGGATATATTGTTATGGACGGAAACCTGGGGTACGATCTGAATGGAATAATTACACTCTCGGTTGCTGTGAAAAATTTAACAAACACTGAATATATGGGAAGGCCCGGGGATGTACAGCCTCAGAGGAATTACAGCTTGAGGATCTCGGCGAAGTTTTAACTCCAAAGGAAGTAGAGATTCTTAGAAATAACCTTTGCGAACTTAACGGTTTTCTCTTTGCGAACTTAGCGGTTAAAGGATTTCCTGTCAATTTTTTTATTTTTCAATTTTTCTGTGATACTTTTATTACCGGCTAATTCTAACTAATTCCCCTACCATGAAAAAATCAATAGTCAATTACCTGCTGCTCCTGATAATTCCATTTCTTCTGGCTGGATGTAAGAAGTCCGAAATAAATGAAGTAAAGATCAATGACTTCGGAGCGCTGAAGGCAGAATTCGGATCTCCTTCTGCTGAATACTCCACCGCACCTTTCTTTGTGTGGAACTATAAAATTACAAAGGAAGAAATTGAGAAATTCCTGATTGACTTCAAGGAACAGGGTATTCTCCAGGTCTTTGTACATCCCCGTCCCGGGCTTATTACGGAATATCTTTCCGATGAGTGGTTTGAATTATTCAGGTATTGTGTCGATAAAGGCAGGGAACTTGGAATGAAAGTCTGGATATATGACGAAAACTCCTATCCCAGCGGATTTGCCGGCGGACATGTACCTGACCTCATGCCCGAATCGTATAACCAGGGACAGGGGCTCAGGATGACGAGAGTTGAGATTTTACCTGATACTACAGAGAAATATTTCCTGTGCCTTAAAGAGGAGCCGGAAGGGAAATTCACTGATATAACCTCCACATTATCTTCAGAAAAGGGGAGAACGGGAAAATTTGTTCTTTTTACAAAAACATATAACAACAAGAGCGACTGGTATGGAGGATTCCCATATGTAGACCTTCTCTATAAAGGTGTTACAGAGAAATTCATCGAAGTCACGATGACCGGTTATGAAAAATCTGCCGGTGATGAATTCGGGAAAACGATACCTGGCACTTTTACCGATGAGCCCCAGATAAGATCTTCCGGAGGTATAAGATGGACACCTGATCTTTTCGATGTTTTCCGTCAGAAATGGGGATATGATCTTCGTGAACATCTCCCATCGCTCACAGAAGAGACTGGCGACTGGAAGAGGGTAAGGCACAACTATACCCAGACTCTTCTCCAGATGTTCATCGACAGGTGGGCAAAGCCATGGCACTACTGGTGTGAAGAAAAGAACCTGAAATTCACCGGCCATTACTGGGAGCATGAATGGCCTGCCATGACTGCCTGCGGCGACAACATGGCCATGTATGCCTGGCACCAGGTTCCTGCTATCGACATGCTGTTTAACCAGTGGGATGACTCGACCTCGCGTGCTCAGTTTGGCAATGTACGATCAGTTAAAGAACTTGCCAGCGTCGCTAACCAGACTGGCAGGCAAAGAAAGCTCAGTGAAACATATGGCGGCGGCGGATGGGAACTGACATTTGCCGATATGAAACGTCTTGGCGACTGGGAATATGCACTGGGCGTCAACCTTATGAACCAGCATCTTACATATTTTTCGATGACCGGTTCACGAAAAAGTGATTACCCTCCCACTTTCGATTACCATGAACCCTGGTGGGAAAACTATCGACTTCTTGCTCTTCACTATGCAAGACTCTCCGCTGCATTGTCGGCAGGAATTCAGAAAAACGATATCCTGGTTATTGAACCGACAACATCGGCATGGCTCTACGATTCTTATGTTAAAAAGAATCCCCATTATGCGGTGATAGGCCAGGCGTTCCAGAGTTTCATCACGAAGCTGGAGAAGAGCCAGGTAGAATATGACCTGGGCTCAGAGAATATAATCCGGGACCGTGGATCGGTAAAAACCGGCAAGCTGGTAGTCGGCAATTGCGAATATTCAAGGGTGGTCCTTCCTCCTCTGATGGAAAACATTGATCGGGCCACATTTTTATTGTTAAAGAAATTTATTGCCCATGGAGGCACACTGATTGCCTTCTCAAAGCCATCTGTAATAGATGGAGTAAAGTCATCAGATCTGGATGATTTTTATTCTGAATTTAACGACCGTATCAAATGGGAGACAGAACTTGATCAGGAAATTATCAGCAAATATTTTTCCACCGGCGATCTCCGGTTTTCTAGGTTCACTTACGGCGATGTCTATCATCAGAGAAGGATTCTCAATGATGGTCAGCTGGTTTTTATTGTTAACTCGAGTCTTAACGAACAGGCATCGGGATCGTTCACTGCAAGAGGCGATGCTGCATATGAGCTTAACACCATTACCGGAGAGATTCATGGGCACATGTGGTCCGACGAAGGCGACATGGTGGCCGTCGACTTTTCCCTTCCCCCGGCAGGCAGCCTGCTTCTCTTCATACCCGGTATATATAATGAAAGGCATATCACTCCATATAAGCCAAAGGAAACGGCCCCGCTGACTCCAGTTACACCGATGAAGATCGCCAGGGTGAAAGAAAATATCCTAGCTATTCCATTCTGCGATCTTACCCTGCAGGGTGAAACAACAAAGGATATGCATTATTACAGCGCTACCGACAAAGTTTTCAAATCACATGGATTTGTCAACGGAAATCCCTGGAACCATGCTGTGCAGTTCAGGACAACGATTACCGACCGCGACAAATTCGGAACAGGGAGCGGCTTTACTGCTGATTATCATTTTACTGTCAGAGGCAATTTTGATTTTTCCGGGATGACTGCTGTCGTTGAAAGGCCTGAACTGTGGAAAGTGTCAGTAAACGGGACTGAAGTAAGTGCGGAAGAGGGTTTGTGGGTGATCGACAGGGAGACCGGTGTCTATAAGATCGGGAAACTGGTAAAACAGGGAGATAATATCATCAGTATTAATGCATCTCCGATGAGTGTTCACGCCGAAATAGAGCCACTCTTTGTGATGGGTGAATTCTCGGTCAGGCCTGCCGGCAAAGGATGGGTAATTGAGGCTCCTGTTAATAAATTAACAACAGGAAGCTGGAAAGACCAGGGATTGCCATTCTATCCGTGGGGCATAACATACAGTATGGACTACAACATTGAAAAACCTGAGGGTCACTACCTTCTCGGGCTTGGTGAGTGGAGCGGAACGGTAACTGAAGTGACTGTCAATGAAACCTATAAAAATGTGATTGCATTTCCTCCTTATCAGCTTGACATAACTGATCAGATCAGGCCCGGAATCAATACTATTGCTGTTACTGTCATCGGCAGCAACAAGAATCTTCACGGTCCGCATTTCAATGATCCGAAGCCCGGGCTTGTTGCGCCGGGAAATTTCAGGAATGTGAAGGCTTACCCTGCGGGGAAGGATTACCAACTCATTGATTATGGACTGATGAAAGAATTCGAATTACTGAAAGGGATTTAAAGGCGTCGGGCGTCGGGCGTCAGGCGTCAGGCGTCGGGCGTCAGGCGTCAGGCGTCAGGCAGGGAAGGGAATTATTTCCGGAAAAAGTTCCTGGCAGATTCAAGGTCTTCGGGAGTGCCCACATTGAACCAGTAGCCACTATTGTCGGGGATGGTAAATATATTATATGAATCAGCGAGACTCAGGTAGAGGGCAGTCATGGTATAGACACCCTCACTCATGTATCTGAAAATCTCAGGATTGATGATATGTCTCCCGGAGAAAGCGATTTCGCTTAAATCACCGGGCTCCTCTCCTGCCACAATTCTTTCACCGGTAGCCTTATTGATCCAGCCTTTCATCCTGCCTGCATGATCGATAAGCAGATGTCGTTTGCCGGGCCTCTGCCTGACAGCCAGAGTTGCGATCCCTCCCTTTTCAAGATGGAACCTGTAAAGAACTTCGAGATTGAGGTTCGTCAGGGTATCAGCATTATAAAGAAG
>JAKLFN010000196.1 GCA_022711195.1 Bacteroidota bacterium | reverse complement strand
CCGGGGCAGCAGACTGCGTATTACCTGAGCCAGCCACTTCAATCCGGATTGTATCGGAATAGTAAGTTTTGTTCTTAAGCGTAAACTGTGCCGGAGGGATGGTGAATTTTCCTTCGGTTACAGCCTGGAGATAATAGGTATAGCTGTATGTTGTTTTCTGTGACCACTTTCCATTTATGATCTGGGTACTTGAGCTATAGGATGTCTGGGGGCCCATCAGCTTATAGAAACCCTGGAATGAAGGAACTGCAAAGTCGCCTCCGCCGGCATTTACCTGGTAGGTAATACTGAATTGCTGCCCATTCTGTACCACTTGAGGATATTCGACAAGAATACTCACATCCTGTGCAGTCAGAGCCACTGTAAACAAACCAATAAGATTATATAAAACAAACCTTTTCATAATTACCGGTTCTTCACCAGTTTTTTATTGTTCTTACTCTTGCTTTCTGTGCTTTTGCAAGTTTAACCTTTTCCTGGACATTTTTTTCATCGTTGGCCAATGCGTTCAGCAGCCTCTCTGCATCTTCCTTCGATATTGCCTGCTCGTTCTGCTGCTGTTGCTGCTTATCCTGTTTCTGGTCTTGCTTCTGGTTATCCTGCTGGTTCTTATCCTGATCATTCTTGTCCTGGTCCTTTTTATCTTCCTTGTCCTGCTTGTCCTGATCCTGCTTCTGCTGCTGTTCCTGCTGTTGTTTCAGAAGATCCTGTGCGTAAGCCAGGTTATATTTTGTTTCGAGGTTTTTCGGATCGAGCTTCAGCGAGCCTTTATATGCGTCGATGCTTTCCTGAACCTTGTTTGCCATGAGCAATGAATTTCCAAGATTATAAAGGCTGGCAGATTTCTTCTTACTGTCCTCGTTCATATCATGGGTCTCGCTGAACTGTTTTGCGGCATCTTCGTATTTCTTCTGTTTATATAGCGCATCGCCTGTATTGAATACAGCATCAGCAGACTCCTTGTTTTTATCAATAGCTTTCCTGTATGATATTTCTGAGTCAGGGAAGTTCTCCTTACCATAAAGACGATTACCCTCCCTGATCATCTTCCTGTCGGCCTGGGCTAAAGCTGAGACAGAGATCAGGATTGCGGTTGTAATCGAAAGAATGCTTCGTATCATATTCAACTTCACTATATTTTATATCTGAAAAGCCTTATATTGGCCAGTTTCCTGTTCTTCCTGTCCATGATAATAAAATCAATCAGGAGCAGTAAGATAGCCAGTCCTGCAAATATCTGAAACTGATCGTTATACTCGGTGTACATCTTGCTCTCTATTTCCTGCTTCTTCATTTTTCTTATTTCGCTGAAAACTTCCTCAAGACCAATGTTTGTATTGCTGGCCCTAACATAGCTTCCGCCGGCAGTTACTGCCACCTTTTTCAAAATTTCTTCGTCGAGCTTTGTAATGACAGTATTTCCGTCCTTATCTTTCAGGTAATCGCGTTTCCCTGCAACAGTCAGCGGTATTGGCACACCATCGGGTGATCCGATGCCAATAGTATGAATCACGATACCTGCTTTTACAGCTTCACCGGCTGCAGAAACGGGATCATCTTCATGGTTTTCGCCGTCGGTAATAATTATTATCGCCCTGCTCTTATCTTCACCCGGAGTAAAAGATCTCATACCCAGATTTATCGCAGATCCTATTGCTGTACCCTGTTTCGGAACCATCTCAGGGCCTATTGCAGACAGGAACATCTTTGCTGATATGTAATCGGTAGTTATCGGTATCTGGGTATATGCGTCGCCTGCAAAGACAATGAGTCCTATCCTGTCGTTCTGAAGGTTGTCGATGAGCCTTGTGAGTGCCTGCTTGGCCCGGGTAAGCCTGTCGGGCTGAATATCTTCGGCCAGCATTGAATTACTTACGTCGAGGGCGATAATAACTTCAACACCTTCCTTTTTTACCTCTTCGAGCCTCGATCCGAACTGTGGACGTGCAAGTGCAACTATCAAGGATGATATGCCTGCAAGAAGAATGATGAATTTCACCACAGGGCGGATTGCTGATCGTTCAGGAAGCAGCTTATTAACAAGCTCACTGTCGCCGAGACTCTCTATGGCTCTACGTTTCCTGATCTCATTGAATATAAATAACAGCACCATAACCGGCAAAATGAGCAGCAGGTACAGAAGATCGGGATTGGCAAACCGGAACAATTGCATACAGATCTCTTTAGGTTATGTTTCTAAATATCAGGAGCCTTAACATTAATTCGAGTGCAATCAGGATGAAAGAGAGCATGGCCGGTAAAAGATACTTCTCCTCTTTCCTGATAAACTGCCGCACATCGATCTTTGATTTCTCCATTTTGTCTATTTCAGAATATACCTGTAACAATTTATCATTGTCAGTGGCTCTGAAATAACGGCCTCCTGTTTTTGAGGCTATCTCCTTTAATATTGCTTCATCGATTTCCACCGGCATATTCTGATACTGTATTCCGTAAGGTGTCTGAACAGGATATGGTGCATTTCCCATACTCCCCACGCCTATAGTATATACTCTTATTCCATAGGTCTTTGCAATATCTGCAGCAGTGAGCGGGGCTATCTCACCCCATGTTGTTCACACCGTCGGTGAGCAGTATGATCACCTTGCTTTTCGCTTCGGAGTCTTTTATCCTGTTTATTGAAGTCGCAAGTCCGTTACCGATAGCGGTACCGTCTTCAATCATTCCGCTCTGCAATTCACGCATCAGGTTTATCAGAACTGCATGATCGGTAGTGAGGGGACACTGTGTAAAACTTTCTCCGCTGAAAACCACCAGTCCCAGGCGGTCATAAGGACGACCGGCAATAAATTCGGTGGCTACATTCTTTGATGCTTCAAGCCTGTCGGGTTTGAAATCACGTGCCAGCATGCTTCCGGAAATATCAATAGCCATCATGATATCGATCCCCTCGGTGGTTGTATTCTGGAACCTGTCAGTTTTCTGGGGCCTGGCAAAAGCCACAATAAGTAACGCCGCAGCTGATACACGCAGTGAGAACATTATGTGCCTCAGAACATTTCTGAACGAAGATCCATAATTATTGAAAGGGTTAAGTCCGGGAAGCATAAACGCAGCAATTGTTTTCTGCTGCCTGAGAATATAAAATGCAATCATCGCAGGCACCAGTGCCAACAGCCACAGATAAGCAGGATTTGCAAAAGATATTCCTGTCATGAACTTTTCTCCTCCTTTCCTTGTGCTTTTTCAGCATTTACTTCTTCCCTGACGCGTGTTGCATCAACGAAACCCCAGGAATCCTGAAAATTCTGTTCATTAACGGCAGCATCAGGATTGTACTTAGCAAACTTAACCAGGTCGGAAATGGTAAGGACAGATTTAAGTTTGCCAAAATTCTCGTCTTTCCTGAATCCTGTCTTCAGAAGGGCAGTCAACGTTTCAGGAGTTGTCATTTCGAGCGAGAAGACTCCATATCTCTCTTCGAGGTACTTACGGATTATTTCTGTGAGCCTCGAATAATATAGTTTAGTCTCACCGTGCTGCCACAGTTCTTCACTTTTCAGCTTTTCAAGCTCACGGAAGGCAGTGATGTGTGCAGGATCAGGATTTTCTTCAACCTCAGGATTTTTGTCTTTCTTCCTGAGACGACGAACCAGGTATATTATACCCCACACCAGGGCGCCGGATATTAATGCCAGAAGTATCCAGGGCAGCATTTCGCCAAAAGTCAGCGGTGCTTTATATGGTCCGACAATATCAAAGATCTGTGCAGAAGTATCCTGTGGAGCTATCTTAACCCTTATTACTTCAAGGAAAGAATAATCTGAATGAAATCGTCTGATGCCACTCTCATCATTTATCTCAGCGTAAAATGGCGGAATAACATATTTTCCTGAATCAAAAGAAGTTACAAGATATCGGTTTTGAATTTTCAGCCTGTTCCCTGAAACTTGAGAAGTATCAATTAACGGTCCTGCAATTATTTCAATACTCTTTACCAGGGTGTCTTTAACCGGTTTGAGTGAGAGTATAATACCTGAGGGCTGCTCAACCGTCACTGTATAAACAACCTGGTCGCCGATAAAGATCGTACCGGTATCAAGCCGGGCTGTAACCATGATATCCTGGCCGGCAATTGTTTCTGCCAGTAGTAAAGCCAGTATCGTGATAAAAAGGTTTCTCATTTTCAGCGGCTCTCAAACAGTTTAATCAATGGTTTAACATAGTCTTCGTCGGTTCTGATTAATGCTGAATCGACGCCACATCTTTTAAATATGCCTGATATTTCTTCCACATGCTGGTCCCACCATTTACTGTATGCTGAACGTAATCC
>JAKLFN010000195.1 GCA_022711195.1 Bacteroidota bacterium | reverse complement strand
GTTTCCTAATTACTTTTTAACCACCCCGGCCGGAAAAAGGACAATTGTAAACATTTCATAATTTGCAATCCCGGCCACCCCTCCTTTGAAAGGAGGGGAAAGTTATTTAGCTGCAATCCAGGTAATTACAGTAGTTTTCATTATTATTGGATTTCTTAGGTTGACGGATATGCCGCTGAGCCTCTGCGCCTTCCCTAAAAATTCTCCAGTATTTCTATTCTCTTCTCTATCGGCGGATGGGTAGCAAAAAGCGTTGTGAAAGATACCGATGAATTTTTCAATTCCTTTTGAGGATTTTCGATGAACATCTGGGCAACATCATTCCTTTTTACCGCTTCGATAGTAGGATCACCTGAAATTTTCCTCAAAGCTGATGCCAGGGATAACGGATTTCTTGTAAGCTCAGCCGCCCCCGCATCTGCAAGATATTCACGCTTCCTCGAAAGTGCAAACCTGAATAGCGATGCAATTATATAACCTATAGTGGCCAGGATGAGAGCAATGACCATCGCTGCACCACTACCGTCTTTTTTGCCCCTGGAAGCACTTCCAAACCTCATCGACCTGAACATCGTCTCAGATATGAAAGCAAATATCCCCACAAAGATTATTGAAATTATGAGCAGTCTTACATCCCGGTTACGGATATGTGTAAGCTCGTGGGCGATCACCGACTCAAGTTCCTGATCATTAAGCTTGTTAATTATGCCCCTTGAAAGCGACACAGTGTATGTGTTCCGGTTTATACCACTGGCAAAAGCGTTGAGTGAATCATCGTCAATAACATTCACTTTCGGCATAGGCATACCAGCCGAGATACAGAGATTCTCAACCAGGTTATAAATACGCTTGTTCTCCTTTCGTTCAAGGGGTTTGGAACCTGTTGCATTGTTTATCATTGCAGTATGTGAAAACCATGCAATCAGAAACCATATCAGCACCCCAATGGTGATCCATGGTATAGTATTGAAGAACTTCGAATTGATTACAGAAATGAGGTTGTACTGTTCCTGTTCTGACATAAAATACTTTGATTCCCCCAATGATGTAAGAAGGAAAAAAAGCCAGGTCAGGGCAAAAAATACAACAGGGAACAGGATCAGAATTATCACAGAATTCCTGTTGTTCTTTCTGATATGGCTTTGTAACCCGAAATACTTCATGTGAATGTTCAGAACTGGATCTTAGGTGGTTCTTCAACAGTTGTACGTTGTTCTCCAAGGTCGAACATAGGCTCTCTCTTGAAATTGAACAGAGTTGCAACAAGATTGGATGGAAATATTTCAATAGCTGTATTAAGCTCTTTTGTTGCCGAATTGAAGAAACGTCTTGCTGCGGCAATTTTGTTTTCAATATCGGCTATTTCGTTCTGCAGGTCAAGGAAATTCTGACTTGCCTTCAGATCTGGGTATGCTTCCACGGCAACTTTCAGTCCGTCGAGGGCTGTAGACAATCTTTGTTCCGCAGAGATCTTTTCATTTATTGTCTTTGCCTGCATTGCATTTGCACGGGCTTCGGTTAACTCAGTCAGAACCCCACGTTCGTGCTGCATATAACCTCTGACAGCTTCAACCAGTTGCGGGATCATGTCATGCCGCTGCTTTAGCTGTACATCAACATCCGCAAAAGCCTGTTCCCTGCTGTTTCTCAGACGGATCAGCCTGTTATAAAGTGAAACAGCCCAGAGAGCGATAAGGACAATTAATCCGAGTATTACAAGTAGGATCATTTTCGTTTTGATTTAATTAGCGATATAAAACATAAATTTTGTTAAAAAATAAAGATAGCAATTCCTGCCATATTTAACCAAAACAAAAAAGGCAATTTTGACTAAACAATATCAAAAAGTTGGTTTGCTGAAAATACTTCCAGCAAGATAATACGTATAATGGTTATATTTTGATTTATTAAGCACAGTTATGATCAAGTCAATTAACATAATATCAATAATATATAACATATTTGACTTTGAAATATCAGCAACAATCAATCTTATTCTTTTTGCCTGTAGGGCATATGGTATTGTAGGTAAAGGTTCTATCGAATGTTTTAATACCTCGTAGAGGTTATGGAGATAAATACCATATCCGCTACGCGGAAATATTATTCTAATAGAATCCTTCCTACAATATCATAACCGCTACGCGGTAAGCTTACTGACTTACCAAAAAGTATTTCAATTTAACAAGAGAATTGAGCAATAAAAGCTATCTTAGTTTTGCCAGGGCTTCTTTAATTCTTTTAACAGCTTCGGCAAGCAGGTCATCAGAATTTGCATAGGAGATCCTTATACAATCAGGGGCTCCGAAGGCATCTCCTCCCACGACTGCAACCTGTGCCTTTTCAAGCAGCCAAAGTGCGAGATCGTCGGAAGTTTTTATTGTTTTTTCGCCATCAGATTTTCCGAGGTAAAAACTTATATCCGGCAGGACATAAAAAGCGCCCTGGGGAATCCTCACTTTAAGGCCTTCTATTTCCTTAAGGAGATTGCATATCAGATCGCGTCGTCTCAGGAAAGCATCACGCATCATCCGCCGTGAGTCATCGCTCTGGCTGAGGGCTGCAAGTGCAGCTCTCTGTGCTATGGAACTAACCCCTGAGGTGAATTGTCCCTGGAGTTTATCGCAGGCGCTTACTATCCATTTCGGGGCTCCGATATAACCTATTCTCCATCCTGTCATGGCATAGGCTTTTGAAACCGCATTAACCGTGATCACCCTGTCGTAAATGAAATCGAATGAAGCCATGCTGACATGTTCCCCTTCAAAAAGGATATGTTCATATACCTCATCTGACATAATAAACACACCCTGGTGTTTCTGAACAACTCTGGCAATAGCTTCCATTTCCCCACGAGTATAAACCATTCCCGTTGGATTTGAGGGTGAATTGAAGATTATCATTCTTGTCCTGGGCGTGATTGCAGCTTCCAGCTGATCCGGCTTAACTTTAAAATCATTCTCGAGTGATGCTCCAACAATCACCGGTTTCCCTTCAGCCAGAAGTACCTGATCATAATAACTGACCCAGTAAGGAGAAAGGATAATCACTTCATCGCCCGGATTGATAAGGGCCAGAATTACGTTAATAAGGGAATGCTTCCCTCCTGCCGAGACAATTATCTGGTCAGCGGTATAATTTATACCATTTTCATATTTGAATTTCCGGCATATTGCTTCCCTGAGGTCATTGTAACCAGGTACCGGAGGGTATTTGGAATAATTATCATCAATGGCTTTTTTGGCTGCTTCCTTTATATATCCCGGGGTATTGAAGTCGGGTTCCCCGAGACTCAGGCTTATAACATCGATACCTTTTGCTTTCAGTTCACGGCTCTTCTGAGCCATTGCCAGAGTGGCGGAGGCTGCCATGGCTTTGATTCGGTCGGATAAATATTCCATATAAATTACTATAAGTGAAAATTTAATGGCGGGTTCAAATATATATAGTAAAAATTAAAAACAAAATAAGTTAAGTTTGTATAATATTGACAAACATATTGACAATGGATACAGTGTCTGAAATACTGAAAATCACTTTACCCGCTTTACTGGTTTTAATAACCGCGTGGGTGCTTATTAACAACCTCCTCAGGAACGATCAGGAAAAGAGAAGGCAGGAGCTTATACTTCAGAACAGTCGTACAGTTGTTCCGATAAAACTACAGGCCTATGAAAGGATAATCCTTTTCCTTGAACGTATATCCCTTGAATCGATGCTCGTGAGAGTAAGTACTCCCGGAATTTCAGCAAGTCAGCTTCATTCCGCTTTGCTTTCTGGTATCAGAAGTGAATTCGAACACAATATGTCACAGCAGATCTATATGAGCCCGCAGGCCTGGGAAGTCGTAAGAAATGCCAGGTCAAATACAATCAAACTCATCAACAGTGAGTATGAAAAAATGCCGGAGAATGCCTCCGGCATGGATTTCAGTCAAAAGCTTTTAGCGGCTGTCATGGAGCTGGACAGGGAACCTACAAGAGTTGCGATTGACTTCGTAAAGGCAGAAGTGGCGAGGATTATATAGCTCAGGGCTCAGGGCTCAGGGCTCAGGGCTCAGACTGCATGACTGCATGGCCGTAAGCCTTCGCTTTAGCTTCGGCTTACAAAACATGACCTATTTTACAGCAACTCCACGCTTCGCTTTACAAAAGTGCTCAGGTCCTCCCCTCTCAGCA
The DNA here is from genome assembly GCA_022711195.1 of Bacteroidota bacterium. Next base: position 167 of record JAKLFN010000195.1, on the reverse strand, counting down.
TATTATTTGACAGAAGGGCCAGATCGATAAGCTGTTTGACGATCTTGTTACTGTTGCCGAATGTGTCGAGTATCTCTTTTCTTGAATTCTCAATTGTTTCAAGTTCCTTCCGTAGCTAACACACATCCCCTACACCACGCTCTCCGGCCTCAATGCCCTGCTACTCG
>JAKLFN010000194.1 GCA_022711195.1 Bacteroidota bacterium | reverse complement strand
CCGGGACTTTATTCAGAGGTACCGGAGATCAACACGAGGAAGTCATAACAAGTACACCATCATCAATTGCCTGGATGATCATTTGCCTGGCGGGAATTTTATTATCAGGAGCAGCTGGTTTTATTTTCGACTACCTGAGGACAGTAAGTTTCGGTGTTCTCTGAGCTGTAACAATCAGGGTAGGTCTTCATTCCAGATTTCCCATGAGCGTTCTGCCTGGGAGCGGAGCATTCTCATTCCTGTAATTACCTTACAGCCTCTCTCCTTCCCCATCCTGAGGAAAGAAGTTATTTCCGGATTATAAACCAGGTCGAAAAGAATGTGTCTGTTGCTGAGGAGTGTGTAATCGATCGCAGGTTTTGATTCAGTATCGGGGAACATTCCCAGCGGAGTTGTATTGACTATCAGATCGACACTCCCGAAAAGTTGTGGTGTAAGATCGGGATAACCTATTGTTCCATGTTTTGGGGTGCGGGAGACCACTATTGCCTCACATCCCATTTTCCGGACTGTCCAGGCAACGGCTTTGCTGCTGCCGCCGGCGCCGAGGATAAGAACCTTCTTTGCCTTCTTCCGGGTACAGGGTACCAGGGAATCCTTTATCCCGAAAACATCGCTGTTATGTGCAGATACATAGGGTTTACCATTATCCCATTTTATCTTAAGCACGTTGGCAGCTCCGATCTGGTCAACGGCATCGTCAGCTATATTAACATAGCGCAGGATATCTGTTTTGTAAGGAATCGTAACATTGAGGCCGCAGATTTCAGGATTATCCCTGATGAGTGACGGGAACTCCTCTACTGATCTGATAGGAAAGTTATCGTAAGAACATCCGCGTATATTTTCCCTCGTAAATTTTTCCAGGAAGTATTTCTGTGAGAAAGAGTGTCCCAGGGGAAAGCCTATGAGTCCGAATTTTCTCATTTCGAACAAAGGTTATTTTTTCAGCTCATCGGGCAGGAACTGGAAGAAGGTATCGCCCCTGAGTCCAAGACGAAGTGTTTCGAGCGGGATAATTTCGTTGGGGGCAATATTACCAAGGTTGACATTTGGTCCGAAGTGCTTTATAAACCATGCCTGCTGTGATTTCATCGGTGCTTCCCATATTACATTCTCAAGAGTGACCTGCGAGGATATTGCGCTGATAATCTCGTTATTGATAGATCCATCCTCGTTATAAATGCCTGTCGTTCCTGATTCCCTGGCTTCAGCAATTACCTTTACGGAGCCTGCGTCGAGTTCGGCTTTCATCATGGCCACCCACTGACCAGGAGTATAAACCACGTCCTTCTTCTTTGATCCGACCTCCGATATCACTGTACGGTGCTTTGAGAGTTTATGGATGTACTCTAGTTTTTTTTCGGGTTCAATATCATATGATCCGTCTGAAACTTCCACGAGGTCAATTTTAAATTTATCGAGGAACTTAACAAACTCCCTGTACATCTTTCTGATAATAAAAGCTTCAAAGAGGGTGCCTCCGAAATATGGAATAACGCCTGCCTTTTTGTACAGAGACACTTTTTTACCCAGTCCCGGTGTTATTAATGAAGTCCCGAAGCCAAGCTTCACGAAGTCGGTATATTTGCTTCCCACCGACATAAAGTCTTCGGCTTCCCGGATGCTAAGACCTTTGTCCATTACCATTGTAAGGCCGGACTCACGTGGTTTCTGTGGACGTTCGGGCAGAAAAGGGAGTACATTCTTCATAGTTATGCTTTAAAATGGATTCGAAATCAGATAAGGTCGTTTTCGTTCAGAAGGGCGAGGATCCTTTTTGTAAGAATATCGGGGGGAAAGAACTCCCTGAACTCGGGGAACAGATCGGGGTCTATTTCGACGGCCAGGGAGAGGTGTTTATATGCTTTCTCCATATTCCCGGCCTGGATGTAACACGCTGAAAGAAGGTAATTAATACCTGGCACATCGCCTGTGGCCTTGTATGCTTTCTCAAGGTAGGTGATGGCTTTTCCTCCGATGTTTTCCTTCAGAATGATCTTCCCCAGGTCGAGCCATACATCGTCATAATATGGATCTGTTTTAAGCGCTTCCCTGAAACAGGCCAGGGATTCTTTCATCTCGCCATTTACGTAATGAGCCTTGCCTAGAAGGTACCAGTATTCCGGATTTGTATCATCGAGCCTTACGGCTTTTCTGAAATAGATAAGTGCGCTGCCTGGATTACCGGTATTAAGTTCTATCACACCTAGCCCAAACCAGGGATCGGCATAATCCGGTGCAAGCTCTATGGAATCCTGATAATATTTTCTTGCCAGTTCCATATCGCCGGTACGTTCATAGCACTCACCCAGGTAGTTCATGGCTTCGAAACTGTCGGGCTCATACTCAATATACTCATGGTAGACCGGAATAGCTTCAAGACAGCGATCGATGTTGCTGAGGATATTTGCCTTATTGAACAGGGCAAAGGAATTCTGGGAGTTTATTGCGAGGGAATAGTCATAAGCCTCAAGGGCTTTGAGAGGCTCCTCAAGCTTATTGTAAATTATTCCAAGATTGTACCATGCACTGTCAGAAAAAGGATCATCATCGAGGTATTTAAGATAATATTCGATGCTTTTCTCATAATCTTCTGCCTTTTCATAGGCATAAGCAAGGTCGTAAATGTGTGATCTGAAATCAGGTTCTTTTTCGATAAGCTTCAGGAGGTATGGGATCACATGTTCGTAATAGTTAAGATTCTGAAGAACTGAGACTATTGAAAACAGTATGTTTGCCGGTTCGTCGGTGTCGAGCGAAAGAGCATGGTCGAACATTTTCCGGGCACCCTGAATATCGCCGAGCATGCCCATGGCTGTACCTTTTGCAATATATATCTCATGGTTTCCCGGTTCAATGGTCTCGAGACGTTTAAGTATTCTTAGAGCTTCCACACCACGTCCCTTGTCGATCATCACCCTCGCTCTGCGCAGCTGTATCGAAACAGAATTGGGATGCTGCTTCGTTGCCAGGGCAGCTGCCTCAGCAGCATTTGACGGATTATTATTCTCAATGTAATAGTCAATGATCGATTCAAACTCAATAACGTCGAAGAAATAGCTTTCGTTATTTCTTTTCATCTTCTCGAATTTCTGAACAGCATGCTTTATTTCCTCTTCCCAGGAGAATCCAAACTTTTCCTCTTCCATCTTTAAAACTGTCTGTCACAAAATTAATACTAATTTCAACAAGCTTCTGCCCGCCCTTATCCAATTATCAACAATATTTATATTTTTTAAACACCTGTATTTCAATATTATATGCGGCTTGTCAATTTTTTTTTGCTTTTTTTTATCCCTTCACGCAACCTGAAGGCCTATAACTTCATCTTGGTTTTATAATAGCAGCAAACAATACCCTATACCCAATTTTACCCTAGAATTAACCTAAATTCTACCTCAGAAAAGCCGGGAACCCTCCCGGTTTTTCATTTGATACTAATTTTGATATCTTTGCGTTAATACGTTGTTTAACTGACAATCATGAAGAGAAATCTAATACGTACAGGTGCATTGATGGTGTTCACCGGACTTATCGTTGCACTGTTTTTTACATCATGTAAGAAAGAAGATAATCCTATAAAATTCCCAAATGGATCATTCCCTGATACAGGACTCACTGCACTCACAGAAATAAATTCGCAATATGATGATTACAATGCGAATTGTTATCTGCTGCAGGACAATGTTGCTTTGATCTTTTCAAGTAACAGGGGAACATCCGGAGGCAAATTTGACCTCATTCAGAGTTCTGTTAACTTTACCTGGAACCAGTCAACGGGACTCTTTTCCTATGACGCAGCGATAAGCAACAACACTTTTCTTACAGCTCTGTTAAGCAAGGCCAACACAGCAGGAAATGATTTCGGACCGTATACGATGTTCAGCCCGGTCGATGGATATGAATATCTTCTCCTGGCATCAGAGAATAGTTCCGGTGATCTTGATCTCTATTTCCTGAAAAATATGCCTTTCTTCAGTGGTTCACTGCCAACAATCACAGGACCTTTACCTGCAACGTTACTGAACACTTCTGGTAATGACGCATATATATCCTTCAATACCAGACACGACACCGCATATTATTCATCGGATTCGAATGGTGACTTCGATATATATCTTCAGAAGCGGCCTTCTGAAATGGACATAGCAACATGGCTCAGTGGCAGCTATTCTCCGGGTACGCCGGTCGACAGCCTCAACAGCACCGGCAACGACAAGTGTCCCTTCTGCTTTTATAAGATACTTGTTTTCACCTCTGACAGGCCTGGAGGATTCGGAGGATACGATATTTATTATTCGTTATTTAAGAATGGGAAGTGGGGTTCACCAATAAACATGGGA
>JAKLFN010000193.1 GCA_022711195.1 Bacteroidota bacterium | reverse complement strand
TTTCGTTAAGACCCTGGTTCTTCCAGTATTCACCATCCATTATATCAGCAGACTGTTTTCTGTTACTGCAGGCTGTTAAGACTGTTATAATCAGGAATATAAAAAGAAAATCTGCATGAAGTCCTGTGTACTTCCTGTTCATGGGTAATATTTTAATAGTTCAGGATGTAAGTCTAGCTTATTTTTCTGAGTGTTCCAACATTATCCCTGATGATAACTCCTTCTCCATGTCCTCCAAGATCAGTCAGGAGCTCCTTCAGGGCGCCGTTATGAGCCACGTTATCCTTAATAACAGAGCTTTCAAGTTCTTTCAATACCATCCCGTAATCGGGGGAGAAGCTTCCCTGACCGCCATCATCCCTTCCGGCGTTGAGTGAATTTGCCACAAAGGCAATGCCTTTTCCGCCTTCGATACGTACATGCGAGCTGTCGTAATCATCACCTTTACCCCATTCAGGCTTCCCGCTTCTGTAAATAACGTTCCCGGTAGCGCTGATAACCTCACAACCCCTTGAAGTCCCTTTCAGGAGTGCAATTCCGCATCTGCCTGACCTGTCGATATAGTTCCCTGTGATATTGTAGTGGGAACCTCCGTAGATTACAATTCCTCCTTCCCTGTTCCACTCGATGCGGTTGCCTGTTATTGTGTTTGATGCATTTTCGTCATAAGATGCATAACCTGCTTTTCCGTTACCCGAGAACCAGTTGTCGAGGATGAAGCCATCCCAGCCCCTTACTCTCAGACCGCAGCCCTTGTTTCCGTAGCAATGGCTGTGACGCACAACAAAGCACCATATCCTTTCCAGCTTTATGCCGTCACCGGTAAATCTTTCAATTCTGCAGGTATCTATCCTGGGAGTGTCTTCCTGTTTGCCATAGTCAGGTTTATCGATAAGTATGCCATGTATCTCAGTTCCAAGGTTTTTACCTTTAAGGCAAAGCCCGAAAAGGTAGGCACCGAATGAATTTGTAAGATTTATCAGACATTTTGCCTTGTCATCATTCAGGGTAAGTATTGTTCCCATTCCATCCCTGTAGCTCCAGGCCGGAAGACCATGAATTCCCACACCCGCAGGCACCTTCAGTTCTGAAGTAAGGAAATTGCCTTCAGGGATAAAGACAGATCCGTAAGTCTTTCCTGCTGTATCAAGAGCTTTCTGAATAGCTGACGTGTCGTCAGTCCTGCCATCTCCCTTTGCTCCGAAATCAAGAACATTAAGCATTCCCCCTGTTTTTTCAGAAGGAGCAAAACCTGAGCCTGCAGCTGCAGGTATTACTGCTGTGCCTGCCATAACTGTTCCGGCAGCAAGGAATCCGCGTCTTGAAAAACCATGTTTATCCATAATCCAGTCCTCCAATATTTATTGTAAATTGTAATCCACTAAATTTATGTTTTTCTCAGAAGTTATCATATTAAAAAAGCTTAAATTTAGTCATGACTGAGACAATTAAAAAAGTTTGAATATGAGGCGATTATTATTATTTATCATTACGGCATCTTTCTTTGTTTCATGTAAAGAACAGCCAGAATCCGTTAAATCTTCTGAAGACAGGTTTCCTCCACGGCCTGATCCTGAGAGTTATATTGCGTACAGGACTCCTGTACCAATAGTCCCTGATGGAAAGCTTGATGAACCAGTATGGGAAAAGGCACCATGGACAAACTATTTCAGGGATATTGAAGGATCGAAGAAACCTGAACCATGGTATAAAACACGTGCCAAAGTTCTGTGGGATGACAATAACCTGTATTTCGGCGCCTACCTCGAAGATCCTCATGTATGGGCCAGACTGAGGCAAAGGGATACGATCATTTTTATTGACAATGATTTTGAGATTTTCATTGATCCTGACGATGATACACATCTGTATTATGAACTTGAAGTTAATGCTTTCGGCACACCCTGGGATCTGCTGCTTCCTAAACCATACCGCGATGGAGGACCTGCAATTTTCAACTGGGATATTTCAGGACTTAAGGTCGGAACACATGTTGACGGTACAATCAATAATCCCTCTGATGAGGATAAGGGCTGGAGTGTTGAAATAGTTATCCCTCTGAGCGTGATGAAGGAGTGCAAAAAGGGAGGCCAGCTTCCGAAAGCAGGTGATCAGTGGAGACTTGGATTTTCAAGGGTGGAGTGGAAGACCCATGTTGAGAATGGCGCATATGTGAAAGATATTAATCCTGCAACCGGAAGGCCCTTCCCTGAAGAGAACTGGGTATGGTCGCCACAGGGGAGAATAAACATGCACATGCCTGAGATGTGGGGTTATCTGCAGTTTTCAGGAATGGAGGCAGGGGCAGGCACCGATGCCTTTGTGCCGGATCCCGATTTTGACCTGAAATGGGCCCTGCGACTGGTTTATTATGCCGAGCAGGAGTATTACCAGAAAAATAAAGCCTATTCCTCTGATCTGAATGAACTAGGTCTGACAGCCGCTGATTTTCCCGAAGGATACTCTGCCCCAGTGATACAATCCACAAGGTCAGCCTTCGAATGCTGGTATGAAGGTAAATCGCTCACTATTTATCAGGATGGATTGATAGTCAGAGATTTAAAGTAAATATTGATACAGAAACAAGATTTAAACCCGGCAGAATGGGATGAGTTCAGGTGCGGACTTATTATTTCCATGGTATCAGAACTTTCAGAAACAGCTCACAGAGCCTGCGCGGATATAAGTATTAATCTGCATATTGTGCCCTGGAGAAGCGGAGATTTCGGGAATGCAATTATAAAGGTGGCTTCGCAGGATGTTGTGAAAATGAAAGAATATGCTGATCTCATTTCTCCCATGTGCTATTCCCAAATGGTTGACAGGGACTCAAAATGGATATCGGATGTAGTTAGAGACATGGACCGGAAAGCCGGTGGCATTGTTATCCCAGGCATACAGGTCTGGCCCTATTATTTTGACAGGCCCATGGATACGGAGGAATTCCGGAATTGTCTCAGAGAAGCTCTGGTGCCTCCTTCGCGTGGCGTGATATTTTTTTCCTGGCCACTTTTTGAAAAAGATTCTTCAAGAATAGATGTTGTAAGACAGGTCATTGAACAAATCTGAACTGATCTGGTTGTTTTAAGAGGGGAAATTTTAAAGCAATTATAAAATGAAAAAGAATTTGATCATAACGGGTAGTCTTATTACATTTTTTGCAGCAGGTTTGACAGGTCTGTATTCATTTACAACAGCTGAAATGAAATCAGGTAATGAACTCCAGAGATCTGCCGCAATGAACTACCAGAATTTCTGTTCCGGATGTCATGGCGCAAATCTTGAAAAGTTTGCAGAAAAGGAATGGATGAATGAGAAGGGTAATGTCCTTGCATTCAACAGTATAAAGAACGGAATAGAAAAAATTGGCATGCCTTCATTCCAGAAAACCTTCTCAGACAAGGAGATAGAGGAGCTGGCAGCTTATGTAAAGAAAGGCATACCGGAAGACAAATCCCTGCTTCAGGCTGCAGTCACTCCCGGCGGAATTGTTGAATCGGAAGTACAGAAATTTGTTGTTGATACTGTTGTTTCCGGTCTTAAAGTACCATGGGGGCTCGCCTTCCTTCCTGACGGAGATCTGCTTATCTCTGAAAGATCGGGTACTCTTCATCGCTTTTCAAAAGGTAAACTCTCGGCACCAATTGAAGGACTGCCTCAAATGATGACTGTTGGTCAGGGTGGTCTGCTTGACCTTGCACTGCACCCCGATTACAAAAGCAACGGATGGATCTATATTGCTTATTCCTCAGTGCGTCAGGATGGTGAAAAGAACATTGGAAATACAGCCATAATGAGAGCCAGACTAAAGGGAAACAGGCTCGAGGATCAGCAGATTATATATAAAGGTACTCCTGAAACTGAAAGGAATTACCACTTTGGCATAAAACTGGCCTTTGACGGGAAGGGACATCTTTTCTTTGGTAACGGAGACAGGGGACAGCATTTTGACTTTCCCCAGAAGCTTGACAATACAAATGGCAAGATACATCGTTTGAATGATGATGGAACAATACCTTCTGATAATCCTTTTGTTAACACGCCGGGTGCAATACCTTCTATCTATAGTTACGGACACAGGAATCCCCAGGGAACCTGTATTCATCCTGTAACAGGTGAATTATGGATAACAGAACACGGGCCAAAGGGAGGTGATGAACTTAATCAGGTAAAACCTGGTCTCAACTACGGGTGGCCGGTTATCTGCTATGGTATCAACTATGATGGGACAATACTTACTCCGCTGACAGAAAAAGAGGGTATGGAGCAACCCAACTTTTACTGGCTTCCATCAATCGGTCCATGCGGAATGACTTTCGTTACAGGTGACCGTTATAAAAGATGGAAAAACAA
>JAKLFN010000192.1 GCA_022711195.1 Bacteroidota bacterium | reverse complement strand
TCTGACAGTGCCGGGGTAATAATTTCTTCTTCAGGCGCGGTGAGTATTCTGGAATAAAGAATGACCGGTTCGCTCTGAGGTACCTTATTTATTGCTATTTCATCTTTCTTCAGGGAAACAATTTTCGGGACGAAGACAAAACTGAGTGCGATAATTGCGATTAAAGCAGCAATTCTCACTATGGGCAATGCAAGGTACAGGACTTTTTCGAATGAGCTTTTCTTCTTAAGCCTGTCTTTATACTGGTACCGGGATGCAGGTGGAACAAGCTTTATTTTGCTGACTGATTCAAAAATCTTCTTTGATTCAGGATTATTGTTTATACATATATTGAGGTCTTCAATCTGTTCGGTAGATAAATCGTGTTCAAGATATGCCACCGACAGATATTCAACCTGTGCCGGATGAAGACCTTCCGGGCTCTTTTTAAGTGATCGTTTTGGTTCAAAGGACCTGTTGTCAGGTGTCAGTATTGTAAGTGACAGCGATTCGGCTTCATCTCTGAGATCAGGATTCTGTTCAAGGAATCTGATTAAAAGTTCTTTCTGTTCCCCTGACAGATTTCCGGCGAGCCAGTCGGTGATCCATATTTCATAATTTGACCTGTCGGGCTTCATTGTTAAAGAACAGTTTCAATTTTACCTATATGATTCCTGAGGGCAAGCCTCCCCCTGTAAATATTTATCTTAACCTGGGCTTCACTCATTCCGGTTATCTCACCGATCTCCTGGTAGCTGTAACCTTCATAATCGCGTAATAAAATAACTGATCTCTGATGTTCCGGCAATCTTTCAAGAGCAGCGTGAAGTATTTCATTAAGATCGCTGTACTGGGATTCGTAAACGAGATCCCGGGTGTGTGATTCTTCAATTATTGTCATCCTTTTTTCTTTTCTTATCATATCGATCATTCCATGATATGCAGTCGAAAAAAGCCATGATTTTACAACTTTAAAATCGAGCTCCGAAACATTCCTCCATAATTTCTCGAAAGTATCCTGAACAATATCATTTGCACGCTCCTCATCCTTTATATCCGCCAGAATAAAGCGGAAAACAGAATCGGCATACTCCTCCACAGATCTGTTATATTCCTTTACAGTCATAAACCTGATTACTACCTAAAGACGAACGAATGTCCCGATAGTTACATTGTATCAAAAGAAATATTACAGGAATTGAATGCAACGACCTTTATGCATCAATAAAGATAAAAGGTCAATGACCCGTATATCACTGAGTGTTCAATGAAAATATAAACAGATTATTTTTTGGGCTGATATACCCTCACCCAGTCAATTTCCATTGAGGTCATGCTGTTTACAGGTTTGTCAAGACCTCCTGAAAAAATAATATACATTGGTTCACGGGGAACATCTGTTGTACATTTAAAGACAACAGTATCATTTATTTTCCAGACCAGCTTATCGGGAGTCCATTCAAGTGTATAAATATAAAAATCACTTGCATACCTGGATCCGGCAGTAGTTTTAAATCTCCTGTCAACACCGGGAAAGAAATCGAATGCCACTTTGCCGTCTGATGTCCTGCATACATCTATATGGGGAGTGATCTTATCGGCCAGCATCCAGAATGCACACTTGGTTGAAGGATTTCCCAGCCTTACCTTGGCAGAGAATATTCCATACTGCTGACGGAAACTTTTTCCGGTATTCACTATGCCGGATGTGAAGCTGAACTCTTTCGGCCTGAAACCATCCGTCGGAGTCCAGACCTTACTCATGTACTTCTGGGGTTTTGTAATTATCTTAAGGAGACTGTTCCGGACCTCGAAATTCTCTTTTTCAGTAAAAGCCTGAAGGTCCGGTTCCACTGAATACCTGTCGTGAAGAAGCTTATCACCATAATAATAATTTGTGAGCCATTTGGAAGTATCCAGCCTGTCGCCATTGAACTCATCACAGAAGGTGAGCTCCCTGTTCTTAAGTAAATCGAATTTATTTGAATCCTTAACCTTAAAATACCAGGTTATATCATCGTGTTTTTTCAGATTTTCAAACTCCTGAATGGTTTTGAACATCTCGGTCTTTTCAAATCTCTTTTTATCAAGGAAATAATTCTTTTTCTCTTTAAATCCGGCAGTTGCTACAAAATCCTTTAGCTCATTATACCTCGCTAACCTGTGTGATCCGTCAGTATTCAGGAAATTGGCATATTCCTTTGAATTTTTAAACTTGTAATACTCTTTTATTTCAAGGCTGTCCTTAATGCGCTTATATTCCAGGAACTTCTTATATTCCTCACTGTCTTTGAAAGTAATGGGCTTCATATTCTTCTTTGCCAGAAATGCTGAACTGTTCACAAAAGCTTTCAGCTCTTCATAACGTTCGACAGCTTTTGATTTTACAGCCTGACCTTTTGCTGCCTCTTTGAGATACCTTTTTATCTCCGGGTCTTTCTTAAGATTCTTAAATTCAAGGAAAGTCCTGTATTCATCCGTATCCTTGAATGTTACAGGTTTCATTTTTTCTTTCTGCTTATACTCAAATGAATTTATATATTCCTGGAGGGATTCAAAGTCCTTGACCTTTGCAGATCCGTCCATATCCCTGAATCTTTTTAGAGTACTACCCGAAATTGTTTTAAAGTAAAGGACAATATCCTTTGCTTTCTGCAGGGAAAAAAATTCATTTTCTCTTGCATATTCTTCGGAATTCTTGTACTGCAGTGATTCAATTTCCTTTTTTTTATGTTGAAAATCAGAGGAATTGATAAGATCATTCAGTTTAGTGTATTTTGCCAGAAGTTCAGAACCTGTAAAAGCTTTAAGTTTTTCAAATTCGTCTGTAAGAGCCTTTTCAGCTTGTTCTAATTTTGCAGTAGAGGGAATCAATCCTAATAAAAGCTTAAGACTTGCCATTGGTTAATTGTTTTAGATACAGCGTATAAAGATAAAAATCTTTTCTTAATTATTATGAAACAGTTTTCAATTACAGATTTCTGGTTTAACGGAAATTACATAACGATTGTTGCAGGAGTGATGATAATCATTCCTCCCGGTCGTATAAGTGATTCTTTTATCCGGCCGGGATTAAGAAAAAAAGATTTTCTTAAAAAATCCTGAAAAAAACTTGTTAATAAAAAAAATCTGTTTTAATTTTGACTGACCGTTCAATCAAAAAACTATGTCACCCAGAACGCGGGAGAAATTTCAGGAAATGAGGGAAGAAAAAAAAGCCCTTATAATGGATGTTGCTCTTTATCATTTTGCCAGAGAAGGATATTTCAGTACCACAATAAGACATATCGCCCGTCATGCTGGAATATCAAAAGGTTTGATGTATAACTATTTTGAAAGCAAGGATGCTCTGCTGACTGCCATAATTCACAAATCGGTAAATGAAATTTTTCATTCTTTTGATATAAACAGGGATGGGTGGCTTTCAGAAGATGAATTCGAATTTTTTACCCGGAAGATAAGTGAGATATTAAAAGAAAAACGTTCATTCTGGAGGCTGTTAATGCAGCTCATGATGCAAAATGATGTAAGGGAGCGGTTCCTGAAGTCGTTTGAGGTACAGGATTCATTATCTCACCCCGGACATGAACCGGGCGACAATCAGTATCCGGCACTTATGATGAAAATGATAAAGGATTATTTCAATAATAAAAAGAAAACTGGCGGAGAGAATTATGATCCTGACTCTGAATTCGATATGTTCATCCTGGCAATGAAAGGATTTGCTGTCACCAGGGTATATTCGGATGATATTGACGAAGAGAACAATGAAAAGTTATTAAACAGGATTATCGGACTATTTAAATAACTGATTATGAAACAATATTTTATATATCTGATTCTGGCGACGGGAGTTTCCTTTAATCATCTATCTGCCCAGGATCTCAGCGCCACTGAAATAGTAAAAAAGGCTGATGAAAAATTCAATGGGGAGAAAAGCAGTTACAGTCTTATGTCTATGACTATAATCAGGCCCGGATGGCAGAGGACGATTGAATTTAAAAGCTGGACTTCCGGAAGAGATTTCGCTCTTTCGCTGATCACTGCACCTGCCAGGGAAGCAGGACAGTCTTTTCTGAAAAGAGGTTCGGAAATGTGGAGCTGGAATCCCTCAATAAACAGGCTCATTAAACTGCCTCCATCAATGATGTCTCAGGGATGGATGGGATCAGATTATACAAATGATGATATCCTAAAGGAGTCATCGGTCGTGAATGATTATATTCATGAAATGGCAGGTGAAGAAAATATTGACGGGCGGGTATGTTATAAGATCAGTATGACCGCAAAGGAAAATGCTTCGATTGTATGGGGAAAGCAAATCCGATGGATCGACAAAAAGGAATTCCTTGTATTAAAAGCTGAGTTGTATGATGAAGATGG
>JAKLFN010000191.1 GCA_022711195.1 Bacteroidota bacterium | reverse complement strand
ATCGGGTTTGCCTTCCCGACACATGGTTTTAATGCTGCTCCCATAATGATACGGTTCCTGGCAGGATTTCCTCCCGGACTGGGAAAAGAGATATTCCTTCTCAATACGCGGGCAGGAATGAAGCTATCCAAACTCTTTGTGCCCGGATTAACCGGCCTTGCGCTCGTGATACCGGCATTGATACTATTTTTGAAAGGTTATAAATGTATTGGTTTCAGGCCTGTCGATATGCCATCGAACTGGATACCTCTGCATCCCGGATTGAAAACAAGTGTTGTAGAATCGATTATTAAAAGGTGTGAAACCATCGTCAGGGATTTCGCAGAAAAAATTTTTTCCGGCAGAAAGGTATGGAGAGGCTTGTACAGTCTGCCTGTCGACTTGCTCATAAGCCCTGTATCGGCAGGATATTATTTCGGCGGGAGATTCTTCCTGGCAAAAACATTTATGGCAAGCTCGAAATGCAACAATTGCGGCCTGTGTATAAAAGAGTGTCCCACATCATCAATAATATACCTGCAAGAGAGGCCTTACTGGAAGCTAACCTGCGAAAGCTGCATGAGGTGTCTAAACCACTGTCCACAGAAAGCAATAGAGGCTACACACGGGTTGGCAACAGGTATGATCTTCCTGATTTCTGCAATAAATGCCGGCCTGATATTTTGGCTCATTAACTCTCTGGGTATAAGGCCCGAAGCCCTCTGGTGGAAAATACTGTCTATGGTTATTGAAATTGCAGTAATGGTGGGAACAGCGGCAATGGTCTATTTATTAACGCATTATGCTATGAGAATAAAACCAATAAGAGCTCTCATAAGGTTTACCTCGCTCACTGCATTGCCGGGATGGAGGAGATATCGGTATCTGAAAGGAGAAAGGCGAAAGACTTCCATATAAGGATCCGCCCTGAGCTCTGCGCCCTGAGCTCTGAGCCCTGAGCCTTTCGCCCTGTGCTACCTACAAAAGTCCCTTATTCTTAAGCAGCGGCCCTATTTCGGGTTCACGTCCGCGGAAGTTGATGTACATCTGCATCGGATCAACGATCCCGTTCTTTTCAAGAATATTCCTGCGGAACGATTCTGCAGTTGTCTTGTCGAAAATACCTTTCTCCCTGAAAGCTTCAAAAGCATCATTATCGAGCACCGACGCCCAGGTATAAGAATAATAGCCGGCATCATAACCTCCGGTGATATGTGTAAAATAGGTGCTCCTGTAACGCGATACTATCTCGGGAATAAGTCCGAGCTTAGCAAAAAATTCTTTTTCAAAGCTCTGTATATCGATATTTACCGGAGCTTCGAGTGAATGAAAAGCCATATCGAGCAGTGATGCAGCATATACTTCCGTGTTCTCAAATCCCGTGTTGAAATATCCGCTGTTCTTAATTTTTTCGATAAGTGCATCGGGCATTGTCTCGCCGGTCTGGTAATGTTTTGCATAAGTCCTGAGTACTTCCGGTTCAAATGCCCAGTGTTCCATAATCTGTGAAGGCAGCTCCACAAAGTCCTGTGCAACATAAGTCCTGTTGTATGAATTCATATTGAACAGGTTCTCGAGGGCATGACCGAATTCATGGAAGAAAGTGAGCACTTCTTCGAGGCTCAGCAGCGAAGGCATATCAGCGGTTGGAAGGGTGAAGTTTCCGACTGTTGTCACTACCGGTTTTATTTCTTTTCCCTTAACTATCAGGTGGTTCCTGTAACCACCGCACCATGCACCCTGCTGCTTGCTTTCGCGCGGGAAGTAATCGGTGTAGAGCACTCCAAGGTGTCTGCCGTCGGCTTCCCTGACTTCCCAGGCCGATGCATCGGGATGAGGAACAGGGCACTCCGGAATAAGCGTGAAGGTGAGACCATATAGTTTTGTGGCACAGTCAAAAACACCCTGACGCACATTTTCGAATTTGAAATAAGGCCTCAGTTCAGAATCATTAAGATCATATTTCTCCTTTCTCAGTTTCTCGGCATAATACCACCAGTCGGAAGGTTCCAGTTTGAAATTTCCTCCTTCACGGTCGATGATCTTCTGCATCTCAGCAACCTCATTCTTTGCTACATTATTTGCCTTTTCGAAGAGACTGTTAAGAAGGTTGAAAACGTTTTCCGGTTTTTTAGCCATCCTCGGTTCCAGTACCATGTCGGCATAGGTTTTATAACCAAGCAGCTTTGCTTTTTCGGCTCGCAGGCTTACTATTTCGGCAAGAATGGCGTTATTGTCGTTTTTGTTTCCATTGTTGCCGCGCATCGTATATGCATTAAAGAGTTCCTTTCTCAGCTTCCTGTCGGGTGAATATGTAAGGAACGGGAAGATGCTGGGGCGCTGTGTTGAGAAGGCATATTTTCCTTCAGCACCTGCTGCTTTGGCCATGTCGGCTGCTGCGGCAATAAGAGAGGCAGGAAGTCCTGCAATGCCCTCTTCACCGACAATCATCCTGTAGCTGTTTGTCTCCTCGAGTACATTCTGCTCGAAGCTGACTGTCAGGAAGGAGAGACGCTGGTTTATTTTCTTGAGTTTCTCCTGGTCTTCAGTATTTAGATTGGCTCCGTTGCGCAGGAGTTCCTTATACATATTTTCGAGGATATATTTCTGTTCGTCGCTGAGCATTTCCTCAGCCTGGTGCTCATAGATATATTTTATCCGGGCAAAGAGAAGAGGGTTGAGCCGTATTTCGTCGTAGTATCCTGTGAGCTTTGGCGATACTTCGACCTCTACGGCCATTATTGAGTCGTTGGTATTTGCTGAAGCCTGTCCGAAGAAGACATAGGAAACATTTCTGAGGAGTTTGCCGCTGGCATCGAGGGCTTCGATGGTGTTGCGGAATGTAGGCTTCTTCTTATCAGCTGCTATTTTCTCAATCTCTTTCCGGCCCCATACCATGCCGCTGTCGAAGGCAGGCATATAATGTTTTATCTGAATCTTATCGAATGGAGGCACGCCGAAAGGAGTGTCGTAGGAACTGAAGAACGGGTTGGAGGGATCTCCGGCTTGTTCAACTTTGCATGAAGTGACTGTCATTGCTGTTAAAGCGGTAAGGATTAATAATTTAGGCAGAGTTTTCACGGTTTCTGATATTTTGACTGATGAATTAAAATTATTTTCCGGTGAATTTAAAATTTTTACTTCGTATAGGCAATGATAATTTGCAGAATGAAGGTTTCGCTTTACTGATCACAAATTGTTCATTAAAAGTCTCTTTCTTTTTTGTCTTTGTGTTTTGTTTTTTACAACTTGTAAGGCTCATTTGCGTAGCTATTAACTAAACTTAAAAGATATGAAAAAATCTCTACTCATTAAAAGATTCAATACCATCCTGGTATTTCTTTTTGCTATCTGGCAAATAGGACTGGGTCAGGCTCTATTGGTGGAAAATTTTGAATATCCAGTAAGTGACCAAGTGTTAAATCACAATTGGATTATTCAAGGGACCAGTGTTACTAATCCAATATTAGTGAATTCAAATAACCTGATTCACGCCGGGTACCCAATGGTCGATGGAAATTCAGCTGGATTGATTGACAATGGACAGGATGCGTTTAGGGGATTTGTACAACAAACATCAGGGGATATTTATCTGGCATTCCTAATTAAAATCACTACAGCAGGTACAGGGGACTATTTCATCAGTTTGAAAGAATCCTCAACATCCAGTTCTAATACAAACTTTAGAGGTAGAATATTTGTAAAGAAGGATGGAACCGACGCATCAAAAATAAACTTCGGCATATCAAAAGCAGCAAATACTGGAACCTATAGCACAGTACAATATGATTTAAATACAACCTATTTAGTGGTTCTTAAGTACACAATTATATCTGGAACAACTAATGATCAGGCTGTTCTTTTTATTGAGCCATCACCCATTGCCACAGAACCTGTATCTCCTGCTGTTTCTGCAGCCGATGTTACAGCCACTGATTATAACATTGGTTCTGTTTTAATCCGACAAGGCACTGCCGGACAAGGGTCGACTTTAACAGTGGATGGAATAAGGATTGCAACAACATGGACAGATGCAATTTCAGATCTATTCCCCCCAGTTGCTACATACGTTCCGGCTAATTCCGCAACCGATGTAGCAATCAATGTTACCCCCACTATCACTTTCGATGAAGCTGTCAGGAAGACCGATGGCAATTCTCTTGAAAACGCCGATCTTGCTTCGCTTATTACATTCAAAAAGACCAACTCAGGAGGCGCTGATGTACCCTTCACAGCAACAATCGATGCAACTAAAAAGGTTATTACCGTTACACCCTCCTCCACCCTTGATAATTCACAGGTTTACTACCTGGCAGTCGGTCCGGTTGAAGATGCCAGCGGGAACGAGTCAACTACTTCAAGCGCTTCGTTTACAACAATCGCTGCCGCCGCTCCCACAGTAACCCTTACCT
>JAKLFN010000190.1 GCA_022711195.1 Bacteroidota bacterium | reverse complement strand
CCTTAAACAGGTTAATTAGACGATACTGATGAGCTTGAGATGGTGTTGCCTCTGAGGAATTCCACCGTGCTCATCCTGTTTTTACCTTCGATCTGAAGATTAAGGACATTAATAAATCCGTTCTTACAGGCTACTTTTATAAAATGTTTTCCGTCCGACACAATGAATCCCGGCTTAAACCGGTGACTGACAGTTTCAGGAAGGCTTTCAAAGACCTTGAATGTAGTCTTTTCATTACCTGTCACCAGGAATGATTTTGCACCCGGGTATGGGCTCAGGCCTCTGATAAAATTATGTATTGCCACAGGTTCTTTTGTCCAGTCAATAATACAATCGGCAGGGAATATTTTTGGAGCCTCTTTAGGGATTTCTCCCTTTTTCAGAAAGTTGGCTTGAGGTTGCGGTATGATGCTTCCGTCAGCCAGGCCCGAAAGAGTTCTTATTACCAGACGTGCTCCGTGTTTCATGAGTCTGTCGTGGAGGTCACCGGCATTTTCAAAGGGGAATATCTGAATTCCTTCCCTGAGGAGAATCATGCCGTTATCGATTTTCTCGTCGATAAGAAAAGTTGTTACTCCTGTCATGGTCTCTCCGTTCATTATTGCCCTGTTAATGGGTGCAGCGCCCCTGTAGTGAGGCAGCAATGATGCATGGAGGTTGAGGGTTCCCCTGGGAGGTATTTTCCAGATCACTTCGGGGAGCATCCTGAAGGCTACTACGATGAAAACATCGGGTTTCATTTTCTTCAGTGATGCGGCAAACAAGGGGTCCTTGAGGTTATCAGGCTGTAAAATTGGCAGTGAGCTGAATTCGGCAAACTCCTTTACGGGCGATTTGGTGATCTTCCTGCCACGTCCTGCAGGTTTGTCAGGAGCTGTAACAACACCGGTGACATTGAATCCGTTCATAAGAAGCGATCCGAGAGTTGCGACGGCAAACCCGGAAGTTCCCATAAACACTATTCTGAGGTTTTTCATTTTACGGTGAAGGACTGTAAGCAAATCTACAAAAATATCAATCCTTTACAACATGCTTGTAACATGTCAGGTTATGTCCCATCTTATTTGCTTTAGTTTCAAGATAGAACTGGTTGTATTTGTTTGATTCTATTACTAAGGGTATTGTTTCAACTATCTGTATTCCATATCCTTCGAGGCCTGCTCTTTTGACCGGGTTATTTGATATCAGTCTTACTTTTCCGAGGCCGAGGGCTCTCATTATACTGGCGCCCACTCCGTAGTCGCGTTCATCTTCGCCGAAGCCCAGCTTAAGGTTTGCCTGAACGGTATCCATGCCTTCATCCTGGAGGCGGTATGCTTTTATTTTATTGAAGAGGCCGATACCTCTGCCTTCCTGGTTCAGGTATATAACCACGCCCTTGCCTTCCTTCTCGACCATTTCCATGGCTCCGTGAAGCTGTGCCCCGCAGTCGCATCTCAGCGATCCGAAGATGTCGCCGGTGAAGCATGATGAATGAACGCGCACCAGTACAGGTTCATCGGGAGTCCAGGTCCCTTTTACCAGGGCGCTGTGCTCAAGGCCGTTGCTTGTCTGCCTGAAGGGAATAAACTCGAAGTCTCCTCTTTCGGTAGGGAGTTTTACTTTTTCGCCTGTTTCGATTATTGAGTCGCGCTCAAGCTTGTACTTTATCAGGTCGCGTATTGTAATGATCTTTATTCCGAATTTCTTTCTCAGTTTCACCAGGTCAGGAAGACGTGCCATGGATCCGTCGTCATTCATTATCTCAACCAGTGCACCTCCCGGAGCGAGTCCTGCAAACCTTGTCAGGTCGACAACAGCTTCAGTATGCCCAGCTCTTCGGAGTACACCTTTTTCTTTTGCCCTGAGTGGTAAAATATGTCCGGGGCGTCCAAGGTCTGATGGTTTTGTGGAAGCATCAACAAGCGCTTTTATCGTCAGTGCCCTGTCTTTTGCCGAGACACCTGTGCTTGTTTCCTCGTTTACGAGGTCGACAGTGACGGTAAACTGTGTTTCGTGGATGGAAGTGTTTACATCGACCATAAGTGAAAGATCGAGTTCCTCACATCTGGCTTCAGGGATGGCCGCACAGATCAGTCCGCGTCCGTGTTTTGCCATAAAGTTGACTATCTCCGGAGTGATAAGTTCTGCGGCACATATAAAATCGCCTTCATTTTCACGATCTTCATCATCGACAACTATCAGAAGCTTTCCCTGCCTTATATCATCAATGGCTTCTTCAATTGTATTAAGCTTGTAATTTGTCATTTTTTAATGGTTTATTTTCAGGGTTTCTGTTTTTCCCCTGGAAGGTAATCCTGTAAATATAGTTTTTGATCTTGCGGAAGAATCCAACGTATGTTTCTACATTCATGATTACAGAGTCGTTGGATGCCTTATAAGTCAGAAAGATGCCTATAGGAAGAAGTATTGCCGATGATGCCCACATACCAGCTATGCTTCGGACCACACCCTCTTCAACAAGTTTTTTGCCCGAGATGGAGATAACATACCAGACTACGAAAAAGAAGATTGAGATCACTGCAGGAGTTCCCAGTCCGCCTTTTCTTATTATTGCTCCCAGCGGTGCGCCGATAAGGAAAAAGACAATACATGCAAAGGGAATCGTCAGTTTATCGTGCCAGTACACTTCATAGCTTCCTATGTTCCGTATTGCCGACGCCATGTTTTCTGTTTTTCCTGCCAGGAAATTATTTGCATCGCCGGCAACCTCTATTGACTTTGTGAGTATTGCCACTTTCTCGGCATATGGAAGGGTATCATAGATAGCTGACACATTGAATTTTGTCGAATCTTTTTTAGCATAGAGCAGGTCGTCATTGCTTCCATAGTTCGCTATCGCGGGTCGCTGCTCGAGGTATACCTTGGTGCTTGAAAATTCCTTTAGCTGTTCTACCTGCCTCAGTCTGTAATCGACTGACAGCGAATCGACATAATAACGCAGCTGCTGCATATTCATGCTCCACGACATCTTATTGAACATTTCATTGCCGCTGCGTTCAAGGTCGAAGCCTGAAAGAGGAAGTACTATTGTCTGCTCCTTAAAAGAATCACGTCGTGACGGGAATTTTTTTTCGGCCGGGATAACATTTCTCTCCTCAATTTCGGAAAATGTTTTTCCGTTGTAGAGTACCATTATCATCGACGATTCGTCGGGTGTGACTCTTATATAGCCTGAATCGGCAATAGTAACCGGAGGACTTATTCTTGAGTTCCTGTGATCATAAATGATGAGCTTATCGAGGCGGTTGGTTGTGGGGTCCTTGGCACCTACCTTTATGCTGAAGCCATCAATATCATTGTTGAAGGTGCCAGCCTGAAGGTTAATGTCAGGGCGTTTCCGGCGAATATCATAAAGGAGTGACCGTGCCTGTTTATTGGAAAAAGGAAGGACATAGTTTGAGAAGAAGAATGATATTCCAGCCAGGAGAGACACTATTACTACCAGAGGGAGCATTATTCTTTTAAGTGGTATTCCTGATGATTTCAGTGCTGTCAGTTCGCTGAACTCTCCCATATTTCCAAAGGTCATGAGTGAAGCGAGGAGTATAGCCAGGGGTAATGCTGTGGGGACGAAGGAGAGGGAGAACTGGAAAAGAAGTTCGGCGAGGATCTTAAAGTTAAGGCCTTTTCCTGCAAGCTCGTCGACATACATCCACAGGAACTGCAGCAGCAGTATGATAAGCACAATGAAGAAGGTGAGTATCAGAGGGCCTATGAAAGATTTTATGACGAATTTGTCAAGCTTTTTCACTGCATTGCCGGATTTGGATGCAAAACTAACCGATTTTTAGTAAAAAACGTATTAATTCAGTCAGTAGTATTTTACAGCCGTTGCACCGTTGTACCGTTGCACCGCTGTACCATTATATTCCCAGTGCTCTTTTAAGGTCTGTGATCTGGGTGTCCCACAGTGAGACTGCATCTTCCTTATCTTCGGGTTCCGAGAAATCGGTTATTATGAGTGCGAGCGATCCGCTAAGTTCTTCGATATTGATACGGAATTCAAAGTAATTTGATTCTTCATTGGTATCATCGAGCCATTCGAACCTTACAAATTTATTTTCCTTCAGGGCTGAAAGCCTTGCTTTTGATTCTGATTTTTTCCAGTTGAAGGTAAAGAGGTCGCCTTCAACAGTCACATTGTCGGCAAACCATTCAGAAAGTCCGTCGGGGGTGCTAAGTCTCGAGAAAAGAACTTTAGGGGAGCAGTTCAGTGTATATTCAAGTTCGTATTTCAATCTCATGCCCAATACGTAGTCAATACTTCAATGCAATATAGAAAAAATTATGTAACATCAGAAAATCCATATTGTTATTTACCAACAATCTCTTTATATTTGCACCCGCAAAACTCTACGGAGCAGACGGGTCCATTATCGCGAAAGCTTCGGTGGACAAGGCGAGATAGCTCAGATGGTTAGAG
>JAKLFN010000019.1 GCA_022711195.1 Bacteroidota bacterium | reverse complement strand
ACACCTATGATCTGAATTTCATTATGAACCACAGACCATGTTCGGCGGAAATAAATTATCTTGCAGAAGCGGTCTTCGACGATGAAATTGTGATCAGGACATTGGTCAGCGGTGATAATGGATTATGCTTCAGCCATTCCATTGTCAGAACCGCTGACAACAAAGACCTGTGCAGGGTAAGGATTGAATGGGAGTATGAAAAGAAAATCATCTGAAACCAGTATTATTGTCAGACATTTATCTGACGGTACCAGGGTAACTGCAGCAGTTGTTCTTCTGATGCTATTTACAGGATCATGCACAACCACAAGACCTGTACTGGATACGAACGACCTGTCGTACCTGTACAATCCGATGAAAAATCCTGTTAACCCCAGGTATAATATTACTTACCCATCTGATAACCAGGCATCGCTGGGAATTAAATTTTTCGGCAACGAACTTCTCTTTTCGGAAGCAAACCCCCAGGGAGTCCCGGCTGCATCACTGTCGCTTACCGTAAAGCTGTTCAGAACATCAGGCGGAACGGCCCTGGCCGATACTTCCTTCTACGATCTGAGCATTGTAAAGCAGGCAGGCACTGAAGAATATGTATACCATATCCCGCTTAACGTAAATCCCGGACTGGAGTATGTTGCAGAAGTAAAGATCCTTGACCGCCTCAGATCGCTGGTCATACAAACGTTCATTCCCTTCAATACGGCATCAGTCACAAACAGGTATAATTATGTGGCAAGAGGACATTTCGGGAAGAATGAGCTTTTCAATCCCGTCGTCAGGGTGGACGAATATTCGAACCTGGTATATCTCAGGGGAAAAGCCGATTCATTGTATATAGCCTATTATAAGCCATATACCACCAAACCTGATCCACCCTCCATGATGCTTCCCGAAAAAGCAATAGATTATGGCCCCGATACTATTATTGCACTTGCATATACCGACACTCTGCCCATGATGTTCCCTAAACCGGGGATATACCTTTGCAGCGTGGACAGCAACCTCACCGATGGATTCTGTTTTTATAACTTCGGCCCTTTATTTCCGGAGATGGGCACTCCTGAGGTGATGATAGAACCTCTGACATATATTGCTACACAATCCGAGCTCGAGGAGATGAGAACAGCACCCCGGCCCAAAGTAGCGCTTGACGAATTCTGGATAAAATGCGGAGGTAACGTTGAAAAAGCACGGGAACTGATAAGGATTTACTATACCAGGGTGCTCTATGCAAACTACTATTTCACCTCCTATAAAGAAGGGTGGCGGACAGAAAGAGGAATGATATACATGATCTATGGTCCGCCCGATAAAGTTTATAAGAACCCGGGAGGAGAGACATGGGGTTACAGGAAACCTGTTTTAAAATCATCATGGGGAACAAGGTACAAAGTCAGCGAAGAGTACCTTTACTTTAACTTTAAAAAGAAGAACAGTATATTCTCAGAGAATGATTATTTCCTGAGTAAAAGTGAGACTCTGGTAACATTCTGGGAGCAGGCAGTTGCTTCATGGAAGAAGGGAGTTGTTTTCCGGCTTGACAATCCTGAAGATTATTAATACCATGCAGAAAGAATCAGATTGCATTTTCGGCCTCAGGCCTGTGATTGAGGCAATAAAGGCCGGTAAACAGATCGACCGTCTTCTTATCAGACAGGGATTACAGGGACCTCTCTACCATGAGCTGATGACAGAAGTGAGGAATAACAATATTGTTTACCAGATTGTCCCTCTCGAGCGTATAGAGATTGTAACAAGGAAAAACCACCAGGGGGTTCTTGCCTGGCTGTCGCTCATTGAATATCAGCATATATCAAACCTTCTTCCGATGATCTTCGAGAAGGGTGAAGATCCTCTGATCATTGCCCTCGACGGTGTTTCGGATGTCCGGAACTTCGGTGCCATAGTCAGAACGGCAGAATGCCTGGGTGCTCATGCCGTTATCATTCCCGAAAAAGGATCGGCACGCATAACTGCCGATGCAGTAAAAACATCAGCTGGAGCTCTTCATACCCTGCCTGTCTGCAGGGAGAAATCGCTGCTTAAGGCACTCGAATACCTGAAAGAGTCCGGAATCAGAATCGTATCAGCAGCGGAAAAAACCGGAAACGATGCCCACCAGAATGATCTGAGAGGTCCGGTAGTAGTGGTTCTCGGATCTGAAGAGAAAGGGATCAGCAGGGAGATCATGTCGATCACCGATATCATTGTCAGGATACCCATGAAAGGAACAATAGAATCGCTCAACGTATCGGTAGCTGCAGGAATACTTATTTATGAGATCGCAAGGCAGCGATTGGCCTGATCAGCTGATAATGCCTTCAATTCTTTCATCGAGCATCTTCTGATCTGAGGTAAATGATGCAAGCCCTGCCAGTGTAAGCAGTGTGTCTGGAGCTATCTTTCCTTCACTGATCTTTGCCTTCCATCTTGAATATACAGGTATCTTGCCATCGGAAGCTATGAAGGCTTTTTCTTCTTTCGACAGTGACGGGAACATATCCTCACACCCTTCGCCCTGGGCTATTTTGATCAGTTCCATACCTGATGCAGGTACCTTTGATGAGAGCCGTTCGGCGAGGTTAAGAACATTATCGCTTACATTCCAGAACTTTTCTACATGAGCCTCGCTGGCCGAATCAAGCATGTTTACTTTATAGTTTTCATGCATCTTCGATTTAAATTTCCCGGCGAGTGATTTTCGCCCTGCGGCTGCAACTTTCGGAGGCATGGTGAACACATCGGTACCTGCAAGAAGCTCGAGCTGACTATGATTTCTGAGGCTGGCTGCTATCAGCTTTGTCTGCCAGGGATTCTTAGCGGATAGTCCTGTTACCCAGTTCTGTGATGCTATGACAGCCATCTCTCCTGCTCCTGATCCGTCGCCCAGCTTGTTATCAATCATAAAGGCACCTATACGTCCGAGGAATACATTCAGGTAATCAGGTCTTGCAATACGGGTCACAAGGACATTCTGCCTGGCGCTGAACTCGAGTGTGAAATTTATTCTCACACCTGCATCTCTAAGCCTCCTTGCGCCTATGAGTCCTTCCGCAGTATATGGCACCTTCACAATAAACTGGTCGGGGCATATATCATGAAGCCTTTTTCCATAATACTCTATTGCCTTTATATCGTGTGCTGTATCGGTGTGAAGTTCCACGCTTACCATTCCTCCGAACCGTGAGGCCAGCCTTAAACCGTGGCGTGCATTGAGAATAAATGCTATCTCCCTGATCTTCTCCTCCAATGGCAGTTCGCGCACAATGCTCTTGGCTTCTGAAATGAACACATCATAAATACCTTTCTGAATTTCATTGTTCAGCAATGTATTATTTGTTGTAAGCGCACTCATTTCTGCCGTCCAGTTGGCATCGGCTTCGTCCATATCGCCGGTATCGAGCCAGAGCTCAGTACCAGTCTTACGCAGAGCCTGCCAGAAAGGATCCTTTTTTCCTGCTACATGTTTTTCGTTAAGATTTTTCCACAAAAAATCGCTTATTCGTGTGTTCAGATCTGCCATGTCCGGTATATTTTTGAGGTTAACAAATTATAATTCATTTTGTTCTGCCGTTATTCAGAAGGTCTTCGCCTGTCAGCTGCTGGAATAGACGAAGTCCGAATTCATTAATCATTGCCAGAAGATGCTCAAATATTTCCGACTGGACATTCTCGTACGAAACAAGGGTGGTCATCGAGGAAAATGCATAGACCTGCAACGGTAAACCATTTGCCGATGGCTCACGGTGTCTGACAATCATCGGCTGGTCATTATCTATCATGGGATGATTTCTCAGGTACGTTACTGCATACATCCTGAAGATCCCCAGGTTGGTGAGTTCACCTGAACTGAAATAACTACTATTCCTTCCCTTTTTATCCTTGATTGTTATCCTGCCGTCACCCTGCGACATCTCAAAATAATTGTTAAGCAGTCCATACTTTTCAACAAGCTCAATCATATTCTTATTGGCCTTCCGAATGCTTTTCATATCGATAAAGAATGCCCTCTTTATCAGCCTGACACCTGATTCCTGCATTCCTCTCCAATTCTGAAAAGACTCATTCACAAGCGAATAAGTCGGGACTGTAATAATTGTATTGTCAAAGTTCCTGACTTTTACTGTTGTAAGCGTGATATCGGCGACTTCTCCGTCAACATCCCTGCCGGGAATCGTAATCCAGTCGCCGGTCTTTACCATTTCGTTGGCTGACAGCTGGATACTGGCAACAAGGCCAAGAATAGCATCCTTGAAGATCAGCAATATGACTGATGCCATTACTCCCAGACCGGCAATAATGGCAGTTACTTCCTTCCTGAAAAGAACAGAAAAGATCAGCAGTGAGAAAATAATTATCACGATGATCTTAACTATCTGAACATATCCTTTTATTGGCCTGTGCTGCGATATCGGGAGGGTCATATAGATCCTGTACCACGATTCGATAAAGGAGTTTATGACGATCAGACCGGCAATTAGCATATATGCATATGTCAGCCTCCTGATAACAATAAGCCACAAAGGATAGTCGGCAAGCGCCCAGCCTGCCAGCGACCAGATAACCAGTGCCGGAGCCAGGTGCGACAAGCGTGTAAAAACTTTCTGCTCAAGAAAAATATCATCCCAGATTGAAGTGGTCCGCTTTACAATTTTTATTACCAGAGTTCTGATGGTAAACTTCAGTATCACATTCGAGAGCCATGCCAGAAGCAGAATGAACAGCACCAGCGCCGCCGTACTGAGCACCGATGCAATCCCCGATTTCAGACCAAGGTCAATCAGAATGTCTTCGAGCCATATTGCAGGATTGTGTCTGAACATAAACTGTTTTGAAGCAATTGGCAAAATTAACCAAATTATTAATTCATCTCGTTCTTTATTTTTAGCTTTACAGATAAATGAGAATCATCATGAGAACGACACTGTTTCTTCTTTCCTTCCTGCTGAGCATTTCTGCAAATGGGCAGGTTAACTTCGATAAATATTTCACCGGCAAAGTTTTACGCTTCGATTACATGCTTTCCGGCAACAGCAACACTACACATGTATATCCTATGGGAATGAAGGAGGAGCCGTATTTCGGAGGATCGCGCACTACATTAATTGATCCATTTAATTACGGCAACCTTAAGTACGAGGTTTATGATGCCGGCGCAAATGTCCTTATCTATTCAAGGGGATTCTGTACACTTTACCAGGAGTGGCAGACAACTGATGAGGCAAAAAAAATCGAAAGAAGCTTTTTTGAAGTGGCCACTATGCCTTTCCCCAGGAATAAAATCACCTTTGTTCTCAGCATGCGCCAGAAGAATGGAAAATTCTCGGAGATATATAAAACAGAGATAGACCCTTCGGATTATTTCATCAGGAGGGAAAAGCCGGTTTCAGCAGGAGTCACAACAGTGTTCAGTGCCGGGGATCCTGCAACAAGCGTCGACCTTGCATTTATTGCTGAAGGCTATACAGCACAGGAAATGCCGAAGTTCAGGGACGACGTAAAAAAGATGGCAGAAATACTTTTTACCGAAGCCCCTTTCAGCGAATACAAAAATAAATTCAATATATATGCCATAGAGGCTTTGTCGTCAGAATCCGGTACAGACATCCCCGGTGAAAATATCTATGTTAACAGCGCTCTGAACAGCAGCTTCTATACCTTCAATACCGACCGTTACCTGACCACCCAGGATATTAAGTCGGTAAATGACTATGCCGCCCTCGTTCCGCACGATAATATAATTGTACTGATAAACAGCAACAGGTATGGCGGTGGCGGTGTTTACAACTATTACAGCGGAACAACTGCCGGACATTCATTATCCGATAAAGTTTTTATCCATGAATTCGGACATGGTTTTGCGGGTCTGGCTGATGAGTACTACAGCTCAGATGTTGCTTATGACGAGTTCTATCCTCTCGATGTTGAACCGTGGGAACCTAACATCACAACCATGGTCAACTTTGGGTCCAAATGGAAGAATTTGATCGCCGGAGGGACGCCTGTTCCTACTCCTTCGGAAGACAAATACAGTAATGTGACCGGTTTGTTCGAGGGCGGCGGTTATTCGGCAAAAGGTATTTTTCGTCCTGAATCGGACTGCCGGATGAAGAGTAACTCTCCAAAAGGATATTGTTCTGTTTGCAGGGAAGCAGTCAGGAAGATGATCGAGTTTTATATAAAATGACCCCCTGCCCCCCTGAAGGGGGGATGAAACCCAACCAGAAAATATTGTTAAGTAATGGGGTTTACCCCCCCTTCATGGGGGATGGGGGGTTATTCAATCTGTTCGAACAACGTTTTTGCTGTTTCAACAGGCACCTCTTTCTTACCCAGGCGGGCAACCACTTTTGCATCGCGGTAACCATTTCTGACAAGAAGGTCAGCGTAGCTTGATGCACTCTCCCATGTAATGAATTTTCCGATAAGATATATTGTAGTTCCGTCGGCAGCAGTCTCAATATCAAATCCTCTTGTTCCTGCAACCTGTCTTATATTGTCTGTCACATCCTGCTTCAGCGGTTTAGGTGACCTCAATACTTCCACCCTCAGACAAAGCTCAGGAGGAATAGTATCTGCAGGCATCAGCGGGGCCATCTTCGATATCATAAAAGGCTTATTCCCCCACTCTTTTTCCAATACTGCCGCTCTTTCCATCGAGATTGATTTTCCACCTGCAAGAGCTGCTATAAACGCATCACGGAATCCTTTCTGTTTCACAACGTTAAGCGCCACCCTGGCTTCTGCCAGTTGCCTGAACATCCCGGCATAATATGTCGTATAATTGTTTTCCGGAAGTTTAAAGCCATACACCGGTGTGATTCCCTTAAAGTACGATCTGCTGACAGGGTTTCTGAAAACGGCCAGCTGCAATCTGTAAATCAGGCCTGGAGGCACTGGTGCATTGACCCGGAGTGGTTCTGTTGAATTCTCATCAGCAGGTACAACCTCAAAAACATTAAGTATCTCAACCTGTTTTTCAATCATTTCCGGTGGTTTGCTGAAGATCTCCTTCTGCGGAACAGTGTCAGGAGAGATCACAGCTTCATCAATAACCTTCTTTACAGAATCCGGTTCCGGAACTGCCTCAGCAACAGGGATCTTTATTTCTGCAAAAGAGGATTTGTTCATCGACATCTGAGCCTGGTTGTATTTAACGTCGGCTTTCTTCTGATAGTCTGCTGCAAGCGCTTCAATCTCAGCTATCCTCTGCCGGAGCTCTGTCTTTTTCCTGTAATCAAGCTTGTCGAGTTCTCCATTTAAATGGTCAGAGATCCTGTAGAGTGAATCGGCTCTGAACTGATTTTGAAGAGCTTCGGCAAGAAGTGCATCAAAATCACCGGGAACGGTATCATTCTTTATGTTTCCACCTGAAACTATTTCAGTGACTGCCGTGGGTCTGATTGCAACAATCTCTTCAGCAGGCTCCTCCTCTGGTTCTTCTCCGGATGTTATCTGAGAAATAACTGTTATCTGTCCCTTCTGTTCCCTGCATTGCTGAATATAGGCCGGTACATCAAGATCTTTTGCAGCTTTCTTCCCGAACTGAAGAGTATATCCATCAAATGCCTCTATTGCCTTTTCATAATCCCCGGTCATCTGGCGGGCCCTTCCAAGCCAGAACAGGAGATCGCCGGGTATGCTCCTCACTACACTGCTTCCGCCATGTGCCTGCTCCAGCAGGGCAAGTGCCTCAACGGGATTTTTTTCCAGCTTAACCAGGCAGACTCCCGAATAATATTTATATAAAGGATCTCTCGGGTACATTTCCAGAAGTTCTGTGAATCCCTTATATGCTTCCTCTAAATCGCCTTTCAAAAATGCATCAATAGATGATTGGCGTGTATACTTCTGCTGTGAGTTGATGGACTGCAAACAGGACAATGAAATGGAAAGAAGCAGAATTGCCCTCATCAGGCTCCTGCACCGCCAATTTATTACCCTGGTTCGCATCATTATTGTATAATACTGTATTTCAGGTTCTTGTAGATTGCCCTTGCACTATATTATCTATGCCTGTTTGTTAATAAGTAAAGAAATACTTTTATTCAGAATACAACCCAAACTTCGTAAATTTACGCTTAATTACAAAATCAGCGATTTATGGCACAAATTAAAGAAGGGATGAAGGCGCCTTCGTTTGAGGGGATCGACCAGAACGGTAAAATAATAAAGCTGAGCGATTTCGCAGGAAAGAAACTGGTACTTTATTTCTATCCTAAAGATAATACTTCGGGTTGTACTGCCGAAGCTTGTGACCTTCGCGACAACTACAAAGACTTTCTGAAAAAAGGTTTTTCGGTCGTAGGTGTGAGCGCCGACAGCGAAAAGTCTCATAAGAGCTTTGCAGAAAAATATTCACTCCCTTTTCCCCTGATAGCCGACACCTCGCATAAAATCCTGAACGACTATGGCGTATGGCAGGAAAAAAGCATGTACGGGAGAAAATATTTCGGGATTGTCAGGACCACCTTCATTATTGACGAAAAAGGCCACATCGAAAAGATCATAGGTAAAGTGGAAACTAAATCACACAGCGAACAGATATTTAAGATGTATAAGTAAAAACCAATGATATGAGCAAAGAAAAGAAAGAGATCAACAAGGAAAAACTCAAAGCCCTCGAGGTAACACTGGGGAAGATCGAGAAAGACTATGGCAAGGGAACAATAATGAAGCTTGGCGACCATGCCATTGAAAATATACAGGTCATATCGACCGGATCATTAGGGCTCGATGCCGCCCTCGGAATAGGAGGGCTGCCACGTGGAAGGGTAATTGAAATTTACGGTCCTGAAGCTTCAGGAAAAACAACCCTGGCAATACATGCAATTGCCGAGGCTCAGAAGAGCGGTGGGATAGCTGCAATAATTGACGCGGAACATACTTTCGACAGGAATTATGCCGAAAAACTTGGAGTCGACATTGAAAACCTGCTTATTTCGCAGCCCGACAATGGAGAACAGGCACTCGAGATCACCGACAACCTTATAAGGTCGGGAGCGCTCGATATAGTAGTTATCGACTCAGTAGCCGCCCTTACACCAAAGGCCGAAATAGAAGGAGAAATGGGCGATTCGAAAATGGGCCTCCAGGCACGTCTTATGTCGCAGGCTCTCAGAAAACTTACTGCAAACATCAGCAAGACAAATACCTCATGTGTTTTTATAAATCAGCTTAGAGAAAAGATCGGCGTAATGTTCGGAAACCCTGAAACAACAACAGGCGGTAATGCCCTTAAATTCTATGCTTCAGTGAGGCTCGACATAAGGAGGACAACACAGATTAAAGATGGAGAAGAAGCAATCGGCAACAGGACAAGGGTTAAAATTGTCAAGAACAAGCTTGCCCCGCCATTCAAGAAAGCCGACTTTGATATACTCTATGGCGAGGGTATCTCACAACTGGGAGAGATCGTTGACCTTGGTACCGATTTCAATATCATCAAGAAAAGCGGATCGTGGTTCAGCTATAACGAAACAAAGATAGGACAGGGACGGGATGCCGTAAAACAGATCCTGAAAGACAATCCCGAACTTTATGATGAACTTAAAACCAAAGTACAGGAAGCCCTTAAGAATGTAAAATAACAGACCGACATGAAAAGAACTCTTCTTCCCGTAATCGTTACAGCCCTGCTTCTTTCTGTCTCATGCAAGAACAACGAGCCTGCAGTACAGCAAGATGCTCCGGCTTTTAATAACCAGCTTACTGCCGATGAAAAAGCTGGCGGTGTAATGACACCCGAGATAATGTGGAAATTCGGACGTTTGTCTGGTACATCCCTTTCACCTGACGGTTCGACCCTTCTTTACTGTGTCACACAGAGGGATCTGGCGACAGAAGCAGCGCTGACAAATATTTTCAGCATCCCTGTATCAGGTGGCGATGCCACGCAGCTGACACGTGAGGGAGGCAGTTCGCCTCAATGGATTGAAGGAGGTATTGGTGTTGCCTTTGTCGATGGTGATGGTGACCTTTCTGTTATGGATCCAAAAGGCGGGTCAGTTAAAAAGGTTGCCGGCCTTAGCGGATTCGAATACTTCAGCATCTCTCCTTCCGGGAAAAAGATCTACTTCACCCGAAGAGTGAAGCTCGACCAGACTGCCAATGAAAAACATAATCTTCCCAGGGCAAAGGTCAGGATTATCGATGATCTTATGTACAGGCACTGGAACACCTGGAGCGACTATTCCTACAGCCATATTTTTGTAGCCGACTTCAACGGAACAAGTGTTTCCGGCGAAAAAGATATTATGGAAGGACAGAAATATGAATCTCCTCTGGCCCCTTATTTCGATGAAGCAGAAATATCGTGGAGCCCCGACGGAAAATATATTGCCTATACAACAAAAAGGCTCAGGGGAAAAGAGGATGCACGAAGCACAAACTCAGATATCTTCCTCTACGAAGTAAGTTCCGGAAGTGAAGTAAATATCACGGAAGCGAACAAAGGTTATGACAAGTACCCGGTTTTTTCTCCTGATGGCTCAAAGATTGCATGGCAAAGCATGGAGCGGGATGGCTATGAAGCCGACCTTAACAGGCTGTGGGTATATGATATGAAGACCAAATCAGGTTCATGGGTAACAAAGGGGTGGACATTTGATGTTGAAAGCGTGGTATGGGCCGATGAAGAAACTCTCTTTTTTGTCAGCGCCTACCTAGGCACCTCACAGGTATTTAAAACCACCCTCACAGGCAAAGGTGTCGACCAGGTTACCAAAGGCGACCATGAGCTCAGCTCATTGCAGCTTAAGTCAGGAACTCTCACATCAAATATAATGTCGTTCGCCCTGGCTCCTGAAGCAGCAGCAGTTAATACTGCCTCAGGTGAGGTAAGGCAGCTGACTTCAATAAACAAGCACATTTATGAATCGATCAGGATGGGCCGTTCTGAGGAAAAATATACTACTACAAAAGATGGAAAAGATCTGCAGATGTGGGTTGTCTTTCCTCCTGACTTTGATCCGGCAAAGAAATACCCTTCACTGCTCTTCTGCAACGGCGGACCTCAGAGTACGCTGGGGCCTTTCTGGTCGTACCGCTGGAACCTCCAGATGATGGCAGCAAAAGGATACATAGTCTATGCTCCAAACAGGCGCGGCGTGGTCGGTTTCGGACAGGAATGGAAAGAACAGATTTCACAGGATTACGGCGGTAAGAACATGCAGGACTATCTCGACGCCGCTGACGCAATGGCTAAAGAGACATATATTGATCCTGAACGAATGGGAGCTGTTGGAGCAAGCTATGGCGGCTATTCCGTTTTCTACCTGGCTGGAGTACATAACGGACGATTTAAAGCCTTTATCTCACACTGCGGAGTCTTCAATTTCATAAGTGAATATGGATCCACCGAAGAGCTGTGGTTTAACGACTTTGATTATGGCGGCCCCTACTGGGAAAATCATGAAAGCTATAAGTATTCTCCACACCTCCTGGTTAAGAACTGGGATACACCCATTCTCATTATTGTAGGTGCAAACGATTTCAGGATACCATATACCCAGAGCCTCGAAGCATTCACCGCAGCCCAGGTGAGGAATGTACCCAGCAGGCTTCTCTTTTTTGAAGATGAATGCCACTGGGTGCTGAAACCTCAAAACTCGGTGATCTGGCAGAGAGAATTTTTTGAGTGGCTCGATACATATCTGAAATAGCCTGATATGTTTCCCGCAGATTCCGCAGAATTGCGCAGAGTATATCTGCGAAAATCTGTGAAATCTGCGGGAAATTTAATTTCTCAATAAATCCAATATACTTCTGACTTTTTCTTCCATAGGCAGTTCACCATCGATCCAGTGGATTTTTATACCCTTGCGTTCCATACCTCTGAACCAGGTCATCTGCCTTTTTGCAAACTGATGAATAGCTGTTTCAAGGTTGTGTACCATCTCATCATAGGAAAGCCTTCCCATCAGGAACATGGTAATATATTTATATTCAAGTCCATAATAAATCATTGACTCTTCGCTGAGACCCTCGTCGAGCAACCGTTTAACTTCTTCAACCATTCCTTCAACCAATCGCTGACGGAGCCTCGCTGAAATATTCCGTCTTCTTGATTCCCGGTCTACCGATATTCCAATAATCAGGGATTTCAGGTCCGGAAAAGAGGTCTGTTTCTCTTTGCTGGTACTGTTAAAATGTTCAATCTCGATAGCCCGGATAACTCTTTTTTTTGTGTCTATATCTGTTGTATTATGAAGCTTCCTGTAAGTTGCCAGGATCTCTGTCAGCTCCTCCATGGTCTTTTCTTCGAGGATGCGTCGCAGACTTGTATCGGGCGGTACTTCAAACAACCTGTAACCTTTAACGATGCTGTCGATATACATCCCTGATCCACCGCACACTACAGGGAATACATTACGCTCTTTCAGGCCGGAAAATACTTTCAGGAAATCGCGCTGGTATTCAAATACATTATACTTATAACCGGGTTCGGCAATATCAATAAGATGATAAGGTATCTGCTTCCCCCCTACAGAATAATCGTTAAGATCCTTGCCGGTGCCCAGGTCCATCCTTCTGTAAACCTGTCGCGAATCGGCGCTGATGATCTCCCCTCCGACACCATCGGCAACCATCGCTGCCAGGCTGGTTTTTCCTGAAGCCGTAGGCCCGGTGATAATGAGAAGATCATATCTCGACTTAAAACCTTCAGGCATTAACGGGAATGTATAGTTTACAGCCAATTTACCATAATTTAATTAATTTTGCCGTTCATCGTTATAATTTCAGATAGTGCCGGATGAAAAGAGGATCAAGTGATATTGTTATCAGGAACAAGAAAGCTTCGCACGACTATGTGTTCCTCGACAAATATATTGCAGGCATCAGGCTCACCGGCACTGAGATCAAGTCAATAAGGCTCGGAAAGGCAGCTATAGCGGATTCGTATTGCTTCTTCAACGAAGGTGAACTGTTTATAAAAGGAATGCATATCTCCGAATACTACTGGGGTAATCTCAACAACCATGATCCTCTTCGGGAAAGAAAGCTTCTGCTCACCAAAAAAGAACTCGGCAGGATTGAGCGAAAGGTAAAGGAATCAGGAATTACCATTGTTGTCCTTAAGGTCTTTATAAACGACCGCGGCCTAGCCAAGGCAGAGATAGCGCTCTCCAAAGGAAAGAAAGAGTACGACAAGCGGGAGAGCCTCAGGCGAAAAGATGCCGACAGGGAGCTTGACCGGGCCAGAAAGAAATAATTCTCCTCCAGTGTTAAAAGTTCGGGCTGAGCAGATACCTCGAGTAGAAGCTCACAATTGTATCGACTGCCTCCTGCGCTGAATCGACAACGGAAAAGAGGTTAAGGTCGTCAGGAGAGATATTATGCTCCTCAGCAAGCATCTCCTCCTTAATCCAGTCAATAAGTCCCTGCCAGTATTTTTTGCCAACAAGGATAATCGGGAATTTACCAATTTTACGAGTCTGGATCAACGTAATAGCTTCGAAGAGCTCATCGAATGTTCCGAAACCACCCGGCAGGACAATAAATCCCTGGGCATATTTCATGAACATTACCTTGCGAACGAAGAAATGGTCAAATGTTATAAGCTTATCAGCGTCAATAAAGGGATTTGGCTTCTGCTCAAAAGGAAGGTCGATATTTATCCCTACTGATTTTCCTTTACCCCTGCTGGCTCCTTTATTGGCAGCTTCCATAATCCCGGGGCCTCCGCCTGTTATTACACCATAGCCTTTTTGTGTCAGCTCATAGGCTATCTCTTCGGCCAGCCGGTAATATTTATCATTATGATGTGTCCTTGCCGATCCAAAGATAGAGACACACGGGCCTATACGTGCCAGCTTCTCAAAACCTTCAACCAGCTCTGAAATTATCTTGAAAACCCTCCACGAATCTGTTGTATGTATCTCATGCCAGGTCTTTTCTTCAAATGCATCCTTTGTCAGTTCGTGCTGTGAAGGTTTATCAAGTTTGCCCATTATTTTGTTTTTTAGGATTTCAAATATAAACAAATTCTTATCGCGTCAATTCTTCCTTCAGGAATAATCCGGTGTAGC
Source organism: Bacteroidota bacterium (assembly GCA_022711195.1). The sequence goes on along the minus strand of JAKLFN010000019.1, from coordinate 4,588 downwards.
TTTCTGAACATAAAGAGAGTTTTTCCGGTGTTCCGGAAAAGAGTATCTCCCCTCCTTCCCTTCCACCTTCTTTTCCGAGGTCAATAATATAATCTGCCATTCTGATGACATCCATATTATGTTCTATTACAATGACGGTATTACCCCTGTCAACGAGCTTATTCAGTACATCAAGCAGTACCCTCACATCCTCGAAATGTAATCCTGTAGTAGGTTCATCAAGCACATAAAGTGTTTTTCCGGTATCTCTGCGGGCAAGCTCGGCAGCCAGTTTCACGCGCTGGGCCTCTCCTCCCGACAGGGTTGTCGACTGCTGACCAAGTTTAATGTACCCCAGGCCGACATCCTGTAGCGTCTTGATCTTGTGGTATATAGATGGAATATTCGAGAAGAAGTCCACTGCATTATCGATGGTCATTTCAAGAACATCGCTTATATTTTTACCCTTGTATTTAACTTCCAGGGTCTCCCTGTTATATCGCTGTCCGTTACATTCTGAACAGTGAACATATACATCGGGAAGAAAATTCATCTCGATGGTTCTTACTCCTGCTCCTTCACAACCCTCGCAGCGCCCCCCTTTGACATTAAACGAAAATCTTCCGGCTCCAAATCCTCTAATCCTGGCCTCTGTGGTCTGCTCGAAAAGCTTTCTGATATCAGTAAACACACCCGTGTATGTTGCAGGATTTGACCGTGGAGTTTTACCTATCGGCGACTGGCTGACCTCTATAACCTTATCGAGATGTTCGAGACCGGTAATGGACTTATAAGGCAGGGGGTTTGCTCCTGCATGATGAAATTTCCTTGCCAGAGCAGGATGAAGGGTCTGGTTTATCAGGGAAGACTTACCGCTGCCTGATACACCGGTAACACAGATCAATGTTCCGAGAGGGAAGAACGCATCCACATTTTTAAGATTGTGTCCTTCGGCACCTGATAAAACCAGCGTCTTACCATTGCCTTTACGCCGTTGCGGAGGAAGAGTGAACTTATTTTTGCCATTCAGGTACCTGGCAGTGAGACTGTCACTCCTGATTATTGTGTCAGGTTTTCCCTGTGCCACCACAAGACCTCCGTATAATCCTGCCCCGGGGCCCATGTCAATAATGTGATCTGCCGACAGCATCATCTCCCTGTCGTGTTCAACCACAATAACTGAATTTCCTGAATCCCTGAGTTGTTTCAGTGCCCCTATCAGTCGTCTGTTATCGCGCTGGTGAAGACCAATGCTTGGTTCGTCGAGAATATAAAGAACATTTACCAGTTTAGATCCGATCTGTGTGGCGAGCCTTATCCTCTGGCTCTCACCTCCAGAGAGTGTTCGCGAACCGCGGTTCAGGGAAAGGTATTCGAGACCCACTTCGAGCAAAAAGCCCAGCCTCGACCTTATCTCCTTAAGTATTTCAGCAGCGATCTGCTTCTGCTTTTCACTCATCTTTTCTTCCACGTTCACAAGAAAAGCTGAAAGCTCCCTGATATCCATTGATGAAAGCTCTCCGATATTTTTACCGGCGATCCTGAACCAAAGCGATTCCTTTTTCAGCCTGGTACCATTGCATTCGGGGCAGATGTCGTACTGAACATATTGGTCCTTTAACTTCGATCCTTCTTTCTTTCCATTGATTGTTTCAAGGTTACCAACAAAATTTACCACCCCCTCAAAAGTGAGAAGGTAGTTGGAGGTCATTCCAAGAGGTGTATTTGAGAGCTTAAGAACTTCATCGGAGCCGTAGAGAACTTTTTTCAGCGCCTCTTCAGGTATATCTTTTATGGGCGTGTCGAGGGTAAACCCGTTCTTATCGGCTATTGCTTCTATCTGCCAGAATATCCATATATTACGATACTTGCCAAGAGGCTCTATCCCTCCTTTTCTTATACTTAAGTCCCTGTCGGGGATAAGCTTACTTTCATCGATACTCGATATCTCGCCCAGTCCGTTGCAATGAGGACAGGCTCCCTGCGGTGAATTAAAGGAAAAGGTATGAGGCGCCGGCTCATTATATGATAAACCTGTCACCGGGCACATGAGAAAACGGCTGAAATACCTGGGTTCCTGTTTCTCATTATCGAGAACCATCATCACACCATCGCCCTGGTCGAGTGACATTTCTACTGAATCACGCAATCTTTTATCTGCAATCTCCCCGACCCTGAATTTATCAACCACGAGCTCTATAAAGTGCGTTTTGTACCTGTCAAGCTTCATTCCCGGGGTCAGCTCCCTGATCTCTCCATTGATCCTCACGTTGAGGAATCCTTTCCTCCGCAGCTGTTCAAATAGTTCCTTATAGTGTCCCTTTCTTCCTTTTATAAGAGGAGCCAGAAAATATACTTTTTTACCCGAGAACAACGATTTTACCAGGTCAATTATCTGTTCATCGGTATATTTTACCATCTTCTCACCTGATGCATACGAATATGCTTCTCCTGCCCTGGCGTAGAGAAGCCTCAGAAAGTCATAGATTTCAGTAATGGTGCCGACTGTCGACCGGGGATTCTTGTTTGTTGTTTTCTGCTCAATGGATATGACAGGGCTGAGGCCTGTAATTTTATCAACATCAGGTCTCTCCATCGTACCAAGAAACTGTCGTGCGTATGACGACAGGGTCTCCATATAACGACGCTGTCCTTCAGCATATATGGTATCAAAAGCCAGCGACGACTTACCGCTTCCGCTAAGTCCTGTAATAACCACAAAAGTATTGCGGGGTATTTCCACGTCAATATTCTGCAGGTTATGCACACGTGCGCCAAGTACTTTTATCTCTTCACTCATTATTGAGGGGATGAAGGATTTTAATTCCCTGAGTCCTGAATTTCAGAGGTACGCATCCCGTCGGCTGGTATCTTTATGGTATAGACTTTCCCCGGACGTGGTGTCAGGAATGGTTTCCGGAGCCATGGGTTAAAAAACTTCAGAAGCTTATAATTGGTCCCGAATTTCTCAGCAAATCCCGAAAAGTCGGAAACGGAAGTATCGACTTTTACTTCAAAATATTTCAGTGGAGGATAGAGATCCCTGCTGCCTAATGCAAATCCGTATTTCTGAGGATCAGAGATAACCAGCTTATATGCCACTGCCCTGAAGATATAGCGTGCAGTCTCCTCTGTAAGAAGAAGATCGTAGTAATTATTCTGTTTCTGTATTTGTATCTGCTCATCGAGTGCTGTCCTTCCTCCGTTATATGATGCTGCCGCCAGTGTCCAGTTACCGAATTTTTCGTACGATTTTTTGAAATAATCACATGCAAACTGGGTTGACTTCTCTATATCATACCTTTCATCGACGATACTGTTTATCTCCATTCCCTGCTCTTTTCCCGTAGCTTCCATGATCTGCCAGAATCCTGTTGCGCCTGCGGGTGATATCATATTGCTGTACTCACTTTCGGCTGCAACGAGATATTTAAAATCGTCAGGTATATTATTTTCCTTAAGAATCTTTTCGATAACAGGAAGGTATCTGTTTGCTCTTTTGATAATCAGGATTGTCGAGGAATGCCGGTATGCGCTTGTCAGAAGCTCCCGTTCTAGGCTTTCCCTGGTATCGAAATTATCCAGGGGCATTTTCTCGCCTGCAAACCAAACCTGATCAGGGATCTGATAAGTTCTGTTCATGGCCAGAGAGTCGGGATATTGCTTCTTCTCTCCTGTTCTGTTATCTGGCTTAAAAGCTCCTGCTACAGAAAATATCACCAACATTGCGAAAACAGCAAATGCTGCAGTGACTAATGTTTTCTTATTGAAAATGGACATAATATTCATGCAATGAAAAACAAATTGCAAAGGTAACAATTTTGCACCTTATAAATAACCGGGATGGATATCAAAAACGGGGGATAAGCTGTTGAAAGATCAAAAAAGTTGTCAGAATCTGTACGAGAAGCCGGAGAAGACTCCGAATGAATATGGATGGCCTCCTGTTCTTTCAAGGTTGTTGTATGGATTCAGGAAATACCTGAATGTCGGTTCAAGGCTGAAGGAGAGGTTTCCGGAAAGGCTGTACTCAAAGCCCATACCAAGGGAACTGCTGAAGGTCAATGTGTTAAGCCCTCCTGTTGTACCAACTTCGTATTTCGACCCGTCGAGATTAGTGTAAACAGAATTATTTACCAGCAGGTTTGACGACAGACCGCCGATAATATTAAAATCGACACTCCTGTCAACGAGTTTATATCTCAGGATTACAGGTACTTCAAGGTAGCTAAGGTTCTGGCGGAGGGAGTTGTCGAGATAATCGAGGCTTGCTTTTGAGGGATCGAAGGCATTCTTGTCGATATGCGATGACATCCTTGCGTCGGATGCTTCATCAACAAGGTACACATCGGAATTATTTGTAAAAACGGTGCCGTTGGTCGTTGATACTTCAAAGTTCCTGTTACCTTTCACCATGTCGTAAGCCTGAAAACCTCCATAGGCAGTAATTCCGGTAAGCTCATTCCCATACGAAGAATAATAGAGCCCCGACTGGACGCTCAGCCTCTTATTAAGTTTATATGACAGGGCAAAACCTCCTGCATAAGAGACTACAGGCTGTTCCACTGAAGCAAGCTGGCTGAGATTTCCGGCAGTTTCGGACTGAAAT
>JAKLFN010000189.1 GCA_022711195.1 Bacteroidota bacterium | reverse complement strand
AAAAATAGTATCCTGGTAAATGATTACGTCTTTTACTTTCACTATTTCTGATCCGGCAGAAGCAATTTCCGGGTTTTTACCTGTGCAAGCCAGAGCGAGCAGGCAAATTACAGTAACAAAACTGAAGATTCCACTGTATTTCATTGATATTGACTTTTAATAGTGCCTTAATTAAAACATTTATAACTCCTTATTAACCCACCCCCAACCCCTCCAGGGAGGGGAGCAATCCTGAATTACTAACGGCGCCACCACAGTCGCACCTCACACCTCACACCTCACGCCTCACGCCTCGTCACTCGACTATCGTCATCTCGTCAACCAGGTGACCTGCTCCTGCATAAATATCTATGATCCAGAGTACATATCTGATATCGACAGCAATGGTTCTCTGGACCTCAGGTTCAAAATAAACATCGCCGCTCATGGCTTCCCAGTTTCCGTCGAAAGCAAGGCCGATCAGCTCTCCATATGAATTAAGAACCGGGCTTCCGGAATTGCCACCAGTTATGTCGTTTGTTGTCAGGAAGTTAACAGGGAGATAACCTTTGGATGAGGCATATCTGCCGAAATCTTTATTTCTGTTAAGATCCAGCAGGCGTTGCGGCAGATCGAACTCATAATCACCTGGCTTATATTTATCGACTACCCCTTCGAGCGTTGTATAATATTTATAGGTAACCGCATCCCTCGGATCATAATCTTTTATTGTTCCATAGGAAAGCCGCATTGTCGAATTTGCATCGGGATAAAGGGTTTTTTCCGGAGCCATTTCCCTCAGGGCAGCTATCCACAACCTCCTGCCTGAAGAAAGATCAGTGTCAAACTTCATAAGTTCTTCCGATAGTGAAGAGCGGATTTGGTTAACTGATCTGACAGTAATGGCAACCGGATCATTTTCAAGTACTTTAAGCTTAGGATTATCCAGGAATGCATTGAATCTCTCTTCACTGGCAAATATTGATCTATTGAACATATCATCAACAAATTTATCGATGTTGCCCTTGAATTTCCTGTCGACAATATTCTTATAGAAATCCGGATGGAATTTCCCAGGGACATCTTCCCTGTAAAGACGAAGCATTGCCTTTGCTGTCTTTTGATCGGTAGGCGGATTATAATCTTTATATAATTCAGGAAGTATATTTTTCAGTCTCACTGATGCATCGGTGATCTTTGTCCGGTCGCCTGATTTCAGAGCTTCGGTAAGTCTGGCTGTATAAGCTGCAAAATCGAAGATCTCACAGCCCCGTGTACATTCGCTGAGGTAATGAAACGCATTCTGGAACTCTGCCCGCCCTTCTACTGATGTTCTTATAAGGTTGAGAGCCTGGCCATATTTCGATTTTCTTGATTCATCTTCATTTAACCAGGTTTTGAATTGTTTTTCCGTCTGCTGCTTTTTCTCAATTACATTATTATTTGTAAGCTGGTTATTCTGACCTATTGAGTATTTCCAGTAGTTGGCTGAGCTTGAATATTTTGAAGCATACTGAATATTTACTTTAGGATCGGCGAGCATATCTTCCATCCATAATTCCTGTTTGATACCCCTGATTTTTATTCTGTTCGGATTGGTGATCTTCAACAGTTCATTTACCTCCCATGAAGTATAATATCTCTGTGTTCTTCCGGGATAGCCCATTACCATTGTAAAATCACCCTCGTTGATATCTTTTATTGAGATTTTGAGCCAGTTTTTGGGATTAAGGGGAATATTGTCCGTTGAAAATGGAGCAGGTAAGCCGTCGGGTCCGGAATAAACTCTGAACATGCTGAAATCGCCTGTATGTCTGGGCCATTCCCAGTTGTCAGTGTCGTCACCGAAGCTGCCGATGGATGACGGAGGTGCACCGACCAGCCTGACATCGGTATATCTTTCATAAACAAGGAGGTAAAAATAATTACCGCCATAGAATGATGAGACGGAAGCCCTGTAACCATTGCCGGCTGTAGCTGCATTCTCGATAGTTATCCGGGCTTTATTTATTGATTCATTTCTTTCGGATTCTGTCATTTCGGATTTTACTCCCGCAAGTACCTGATCTGTAACATCCTCTATTCTGATCAGGAATGAAACTGCTAGTCCCGGGTTCGGAAGTTCTTCTTCCCTTGTCCTGGCCCAGAATCCGTCCCTGAGATAATTGTTTTCCACGCTGCTGTGTTCCTGTATAAATCCGTAACCGCAATGGTGATTAGTAAGAAGAAGCCCCTGTGATGATACAAGTTCGCCGGTACATCCGCCATCCATAAAACTGACGACGGCATCTTTCAGGCTGGCATTATTGAGACTGTAAATATCATTAGCTGAAAGCTTCAGACCAAGATCCGTCATTTTTCCGATGTTAAGCTTTTCTATCATTGGTAAAAGCCACATCCCTTCATCGGCCTTTATAGCAGATCCTAAGCTTAATAAGAAAATAAAAAGTATTGAAAATGATTTCTTCATGAAAATGGTGATTTGTAAATTTTATTCAGGGTGCAAATATAATTCTACTTTGACAGATTATAAAACAATTTGATTTATCAGCTTTTTTGGCCCTACACTAAAGAGAATAGCCATCAGCCTAAGGAGCATTTTAATAATGAAAAATGCAGTAATTAATAGAAATATAGGTAAATAAGTTTCCCCTCCTTTTTTCAAGGAGGGGTGGCCAGACCACAAAATCATCTAATGTACAAGAATATAAATGGTCTGGCCGGGGTGGTTTATGTTATTCTGAGAACTAAGTTCCCTTTTCCTTATTACTTTTTAACCACCCCGGCCGGGTAAAGGACAATTGTAAACATTTCAAAATTTGCAATCCCGGCCACCCCTCCTTTCAAAGGAGGGGAAACTTACGTGCCTACAATCCAGATAATTACTGCAGTTTTTGTTATAAAATATTTCTAAGGTTGATGGCTATGCCTTTAAGGGAGAAAGCAGAAAAACTAATGTTCCCTTTAAGGATCAAGGGTAAAAACAGGACGATTTTTTAAATCCATTAAAGTAGAATTAGATTATTCAGAAGTAAGAACATTTGAACAAACGAAGTCAGAATGCAGAAGTATATTGTTCTTCATCCTTCATTCGATTGTTTTTCATTCTTACTTAATACAATAACTCACCAAAATCAGGAAAGAGTCTTAAAACTCAATCGACATCTGAGTGTTGTACAATGCGAAGGATCTCCTGTGGTAGGGCGAAAGACCGTGATTAAGGATTGCCTCCCTGTGATACCTGGTACCATATCCCTTATTCCTGTTCCATCCGTAGGCAGGATATTCATCATGTATCCTGTTCATGTATTCATCGCGGAAGGTTTTGGCAAGAACTGATGCAGCAGCTATTGATAAATAAAGGCTGTCACCTTTTATGATTGTCGTATGGCTTATGTTTTTGTAAGGAAAGAACCTGTTCCCGTCAATCAGAAGATGACCGGGAACCTTTGACAGTCCCTCTATGGCCAGGTGCATTGCTTTTATTGAAGCCCTGAGGATATTTATACTATCGATTTCATTATTGTCGACAAATGCCACTTTCCATGCTATTGCAGAACTAATTATTTCAGGTCTGAGAAGTTCCCTCTGTTTGGGTGTGAGTTTTTTTGAATCGTCAAGAAGTGGATTTTTATAATTTTTAGGTAAGATTACAGCAGCGGCTGTTACTGGACCGGCGAGACAGCCTCTGCCGGCTTCATCACAACCGGCTTCGATCATATTGCCGTAAAGGTATTGCTTCAGCATAATCAGTTCATTATAAGCCCGGAATGATTTCAGAGCGGCATAATTACTAAAAATCCCTATCGTTACAAAACAAAAAAATGATGGCGAAAAAATTTTTAATGTAAAAAAAATACACTTTTGTCAAAAAAAAATTCTTGTTTGTCAAAAATAGTATTATATTTGAACCCGAAAGTCAATAATAACACAAACAAAAAAACTAAAATCCTGTTCCTGATTACATCGGTGGAGCGGGCTTTTTTTGTTTTTTAATTACATTTGGCAAAATTCTAATTATGATAACGACTGAACAGATAAAAAGTCTTTATGGACGCCGTGATGCGTTAAGGAGGTATCTTTGACATCGACGGCAAGTCAGATCAGATAAGGGAGAAAGAAGTCATTTCCCAGCAGCCGGACTTCTGGAACGATCCGAAACAGGCTGAGGAAATCCTGAAAAGCATATCACAGCTGAAAAGCTGGACGAAGGAGTTTGATAAAGTAAGTACGGCAATTGATGATGTTGCCGTGATGAATGACTTTTTCCGGGAAGGAGAAGCTACCGAACAGGATCTTGATTCACAGTATAGTGCATGCATTGAGCTGATCGAGAACCTGGAAGTACGTAACATGCTCAGAAAAGAGGAGGATCAGCTGGGAGCCATTCTCAAGATCAATTCCGGTGCAGGAGGTACTGAGAGCAACGACTGGGCTGCAATGCTTATGCGGATGTATCTAAGGTGGGCTGAGA